>CALDSL010000015.1 GCA_937920255.1 uncultured Anaerolineaceae bacterium
CCGCGCCGAAGCCCACCGCCGGCGACGTGCCGCTGCTGCGGGTGTGGGTCGAGCGGCCAGGCCTGTCGTGGACGCCGTTCTACGCCCAGGCCGACATGCTGGTGCGCTTTGGCTTTTCCACCTACACTCACGAGATTTCGTTCGAGGATGACGAGCCGATCACCACTCCCGCCTCGCCCTGGGCGCTGTACGGCGAGGGCAACGTCAACCTGGTCGACCGCTCGTTCGGGCTGATCTCGCTGCGCGGCTACTGGAGCCACCTCGGCCAGCAGGCCGCGGAGAAGATCGTGGCCGAGCTGGTGCGGGTGATGCCGTAGTTTTTTTCTCCCTCTCCCTGCCGGAGAGGGAGACTTGCATCAAAACCCCATGCACATCCCTACGGCGGTGAGTCCGTTTTTGCTATACTCACCCCATGATCGTCGAATTTTCCGGAGAAATCTTCTACTGGCGCGGGCCGTCGCCGTTTTATTTTGTGGCGATCCCGGAAGAGCCGAGCCAGGATATCAAGGCTATTTCCGGGTGGGTGACCTACGGCTGGGGCGTGATCCCTGTCGTGGTGCGCATTGGGGAGACCGAGTTCAGCACGTCGCTGTTCCCCAAGGACGGGCGCTACCTGGTGCCGCTCAAAGACGCGGTGCGCCGCGCCGAAGACCTCGATCTGGGCGACATGGTGGACGTGTGGCTGATGCTGCGCCCGGGGAAATAAACCGCGAAGTACGCAAAGAACGCGAAGGAAATCAAAGAAAAACTTCGCGTTCTTTGCGTACTTCGCGGTTCGTTGACCGCATCCTTCGCAAGGGCGCTAGTCTTCCCCAAACACCAGGCCGGCCAGCCAGTGCGACAGACGCGGTTCGTTGAGGCCGGCTTCCAGCCCGGCTACGGCCGCGCTGACCTGCTTCAGGTCGGCGGCGCCCAGTTCAATGGCGTAGATATCTTCCGTGCTCACGCCGCTGCGCTGCGCCAGCGCCGCCACGCTCAACCCGGCGCGGATGCGCACCGACGCGGCCAGCACGCCAAACTGCTGCAGCGGGGTGTCGGCGCTGTCCTCGGGCAACGTGCGGCCCTCGCGCGACAGGCGCGCCATGGCGCGCGTCAGTTCGAGCGTTTCCGGGCGGAAGAACTGGCGGAAATGCAGCTCGCTTTTCTCCATCTCGTTTTCATTTTCCAAAAGTTTGCGCCGCTGGGGCAAAAAGCGTTTTGGATCGCTTCCAGGGTTCATCGTCTCTCTCCTCTACCTACCGGCTCAGGCGCTTTGGATTACGTCCACGCGCTGGCGCAGCACTTTGACAATCTGTGATAGCCGCGCGGGGCTGATGTCCAGTTCCGCGGCGATCTGCGTTTGTGTTTTTCCTTCCGCAAGGCGGGTGCAGATGAGCAATTCGCGCTCGTCCAGGCTGGCCAGGAAGGCGGCCCAGTCGAGCTTGCTCTCCAGAAGATGGGGAGGGTTGTTGGTCTCGCGCTCGTGCAGCGCCAGGTCATCATCCTGCAACTGTTCGATGGGGGAAAGCTCCACCTGGGTTTCGTCCTCGCCTTCAGAGATCATGTCTGCTTCCTGCAGCTCCGATGTGGCATGTTTGCGCGCGACCCGCGCCCAATCGCGCGCGGTGTTGATGATGATCTTGCGCAACCATGCGTAGGCGGTCACATCCACATCACCGCTGGACCGGCTTTCATAGCCTGAGGCGCTCAACCAGATCTTGTGCATGGCACGGTTGTAGAGCGCGTCGGCTTCGGCCGCGTCCATGCCGCCGATTTCGGCCAGCAGCATATGGATCGCGTCCTCGCGCAGCAGCTCGTAGATCCAGTTGAGGGCCAGGAGATCCCCCTGCCCGATGCGAATGAGCAAATCGTTCAGACCGCGTTTGCGTTCGTTATTCATGCCCCGGCGAAGCCTCCGCGTGAATTGTACTCGATTTCAGGCTGAGGATGCCGGGATAACCTGTTTTGATAGACGAAGGGGAAGGAGAGAAGTTAAGTGGGAATTTGGACCTACCCCCAACCCCGCCCTAAAGGGAGGGGAGTCAATCGGCTCCCCATACGTATCAAGCTAAGACATTTTTGCCTCTCCCCGCTAGAGGACGAAGACGTTAAAGTGACCCAACCAGCGGGGAGAGGTGCGGTGAGGGGCTTTTTGGCGCGAATTTTACCCCTCACCTAACCTCTCCCCGCTGGAATTTGGCCAAAAAATCACCTTGTTCGCCGTGCGGGGAGAGGGATAAGAGCGTTAGCTTGATACGTATGAGGGGAGTCAATCGGCTCCCCTCCCTTTAGGGAGGGGTTGGGGGTAGGTCCCCTCTTTCTCTATTTCACCTTCTCGCCCCACTCGATAATGAGCGTCGGCCTGCCTTCGGCGTTCCAGTCGGCGGTGTCGCTGGTGGTGAAGATTTTGCCGGAGTGGTAGTCGCTGTCGGCTTCATAGAGCGCCAGGCGCAGGGGGGCGCGGGCGGCGTAGGCTTCGGCCACGGCGGCGGAGACATCCCACTCGTAGCGCCAGCCGGGCCACTCGTCGGGCTGGATGGCGTGATCCACCGGGTTGACCCAGGTTTGGGCCACGTTTTCCAGCGCGAGGGGCGCGTTGTTCCAGGTGAGAGTGCTTTCCTTCCAGTCTTTGTTGACGGTGGAGACCTGGATCAGCGAGGGTTTGGCCTGGGTCCAGTCCGAGCCGCCGAACAGGTGCATCACCAGTGTTGCGGATTTGATGACCTTGCCCCTGGGCACTTTGCTGAGCGGGAAGGTGACGTAGTATTTGGCGAAGCAGGGCCAGTCGTGCAGGTTGGACTGGTTCTGGATGATCACGTCGGTCTGGCCACCAAAGCGGTAGCTACCCCACTTGCTCCAGATGGCGGAGGCATCACACAGGTGGCCGATGTTGCCACCCACCCCGGCGTCGACGACTTTCTGGCCGTCGAGCTTGTGGCGCACGACCGTGGTGCCGCCGCCGGTGGACGGGGCCGGGGAGTAAGCCGGCGTGCCGAACACCAGCCGGCCCCAGGTGGAGGGCTTGCTGGAGGAAGCTTTCTCCGGCCAGGTTTTGGTCGAGGTGGAAGCGGGGGGCTTTTTATCGCGGTCGTGGACGATCACCGACAGGCCCCAGGTGGCGCCGTCGGCGGGTTTTTCGGTCAGACCCAGGCTGGCGAAGGGGATGGCAAAGCTCATGGCCCAGCCGCGGTTTTCGCCGCCGTTGTTGAACTGCCCGCCGGCGTACCCGGCGCTGCTCTCGAACAGCAGGTCGGGCGCGGCGGCCCACTTTTTGCTGGCGCCAGTGTAGCCGGCCTGGTAGAGGGAGTGATCTTCCCACCAGTTCATGGCGCTGACAAAGCGGTACTGCTGCCCCGCCAGGCTGCCGGCTTTGAGATCGCCGGTGTTGAGCAGCACGGTCACGGCGTCAAAATTGGTCAGCCTGGCCGGGTCGGGTTTGACGTCGTACCACACCAGGCGGTCGAAGACCGAGGCGTGGATGAACAGCGCCTGATCGTTGTAGCCCACGCGCACGTCGGCGTAATTCTCGCTGGAAGTGACGCGGCCCATCCAGAAGATGGCCATTTCGCCGAAGCGCTCGCCGCTGACGTGCCCGGAGGGCAGGTAGGGCGCGTGGATGGTGCGCGGCTTTTTGAGCGTGACCGCCGGTGCAGGGTCACCCGCGGGCTGCGCGTCCGGCGCCGCCCCCTGCGACGCTTGAACAGACTGAAGACCGGGCGCGAGCCCCATGCCGGGGATTATCCCCATACCGGGGATCGTTCCCACCAGTGCCGCCAGCAGCACTGCGACAAGGAAGCGTGCAGCAAACC
Organism: uncultured Anaerolineaceae bacterium; assembly: GCA_937920255.1. Classification (GTDB taxonomy): domain Bacteria; phylum Chloroflexota; class Anaerolineae; order Anaerolineales; family Anaerolineaceae; genus CALDSL01. The sequence goes on from CALDSL010000015.1 coordinate 3,789, forward strand.
GTGTAATCATGCGGTGGTGCTCCTTGAGGTTGGGGGATATGCGGTTGTGTAACCAGCGGTTCCATTGTGCCATAGAAAGGGGGTGGGTGAGCTTACAAATTTTTCACAGGAAGGGAACGGGATGATAACGGATTTATAAGATGCAGCGCTTTACCGGCGAGGGGAAAAAGCGTTATCACGAATGAAAAGCCGAATGCAACCGAATTTCACGAATAAAGCTTATCTATAGGTTAGAGGGTGCGGTTGGTTTTCAAACCGCACCGACCTCCCTCCTGCTCCCCCTATAAGGCTGCGCCCACAGGGTTGTACCCATCTTCTGAAGAACGAAGATGGAGGAAGGGTTTAGCTCTCCCTCATACGTATCAAGCTAAGACATTTTTGCCTCTCCCCGCTAGAGGACGAAGACGTTAAAGTGACCCAACCAGCGGGGAGAGGTGCGGTGAGGGGCTTTTTGGCGCGAATTTTACCCCTCACCTAACCTCTCCCCGCTGGAATTTGGCCAAAAAATCACCTTGTTCGCCGTGCGGGGAGAGGGATAAGAGCGTTAGCTTGATACGTATGAGGGAGGGTTTAGCTCTCCCTCCAAATCGTGGTTATTGCGATTTGGGACCAACCCCTTGGGCGCAGCCTTATAGGGGGAGTTGGAGGGGGGTATTCGTTTTTTTCGTTTTTTTGCGATTCGTTTTTTGGAACGAAGGGTGTGATTAACGGCGCAGGTAGAGACGCAAAATCTTGCGTCTCTACCTGTCATGAAGGGAGGGGATACTGTGAACAAGTTCAATATAGTACATTTGTTCTGTTTTGTCAAGCACCATCAGCCACTGATTTTGATCATGTATATGTCCTATACAGATCTAGTATCTCTAGTGGCCGTTTCATTAGATAGAAGAAGATATCTATAAAAACCATGTTTCTGGAATCAACGCTCGTCCTCCAGTCCAAGGTTCTTCAACTAATGCCGATTGGAATTTTTCGTTTGAAATATTAGCATGTTCAGTAATTATTATCTGAAGGCCGGGAAAGAGTTTTTCCACAACATCAAAAAATAGGTTGAAAATCCTAAATATTGCCTCTAAATCAGCATCATTTTCGTCAAGATCATTTAATTCATTTGCCTTTCCTTCTAGAGCTTTATATGCATCCTTATTGGGGAAGTAAACTTGAGACGGTTGATCAAGTATTACAAATCCAGGAACAGGCCGATTTTGTTCAACAAAAAATCTATGTAGAGCTAAAAGTGTTATTAAGTGGCTGCCAAGCCAATTATGACCACTTCCTATTCTATCCATTGTTATTGGTCTATCCGGTCTATCGACAACTACCGTTAACTTTTTTATATCAAGCCTATAGCGATACTCAGGATATTCTAATTTCAAAAATTTTGCCCACTCAGTCATGTACTCACTGATTATATTTAACTTAGACGTTAATAACGCATCTACCTCTTCAGGGTCTACTAACCTTTCTAAATTCTGAACCCTCTTCTTTTCAATTTCCACTTTTTCTCTTAAAGATGAATTTTCTTCTACCAATTTGACCGTATCCAAATATAGACTTATCCGTCCAACCACTCGGGCAATCCGTGTGTTTGTATCCCTGATTTGTTCAGCTACACCCTGCTCCTCAAGTATTGCATTAATTGAGACCTCCTTTTCTGTAATTTTCCGTCTAATATCTTCTAACTCATCCTCGTATCCTTGGATATAACCTCTTAATCTTGGGCGGTCCACCTCGACTGATCCAAGATTATTTCTCAATAGATCTAACTCTCTTTGAATCTCTGAAACCTTGGGTATTTGACTGTTAAGTCTTGACGAGCATAGAGGGCATATTGTTGTGTCAATTCCATCTTTAAACAAGCTTATTGTTTCCAAACGCTCAATTTGAAAATTTGCCTCACTAGTGTAGCCTTCAGCTTCTCGAATAAAATTCTTTGTGGCAGTAATTTGCTCCTTTTTCATAGCAAATTCATCTTTAAGATTAACTAGATCTTGTTGAAGGTTAGAAAACAAATCATCTGGAATTACTGGCACGAAATCTGGTTTCCAATTTTGTGTCTGTGATAATAGGTCTAATATCTTCTCGCCGGCTTCAGGAATAATGTCATTGGTAAGTAAACCCACTTGTTGAGCCTCGGCTACTAGAGCTTGTCCTCTTGACAAACTATTACTTACAATTTGTTCCGCTTCTCTAAGATTTTGCTGTGCTAACCTCAAACTCCTTCTTGCTAACCTTAGTTCTTGTTCGAGTTTTAAGTGATCCTCCCGTACTGCACCTATAAAGTATGGAAGAGTATCCTTTATTGTTTGTGGCATAAAGGGTTCTTCCTGTTGATGGAAAAGCATTTTTTCGTTGGAAATTAAACTCTGCTCCTGGAACAAATAATAGTGGGTGTGTTTAATATTAGCTTCAAGGGATTCTCTTGTCTGACCCTCGGGTGGGATATTAAGATTTGGTGAAATACCTATCCTACGCGAAAGTTCTTCTTTTATTGCTGAATCATTCGAGTTTGGTTTTAAGTCTTCCAATTGAGGCAGCTTTATTTCACTCGCAACCTCCCAATATACACTACTCTGACTAACCTGATCTGTTTTTGGCGCAGGTTTGGCAACGAAAATTTGAGTCTCTCCATGCTGATATAACACACCATACCATGCGACGTTATCTCGAATAACACCTTCTGGAACCGAGAAATCAGATGAACCAAGGCAATACTCGACAATCCTTGTCAACGCCGATTTTCCTGTTCCTGACCTTCCAGTAATGATATTCACAGAACTTAGTTTGAATGGAAGAACTCGAACTTGTCCTTTGGAGTTGTAAAGTACAATTGATTTTATTTGTAAGCTCATGGTTTAACACCCCATAGAATGAACAATGTAGAAATATCAAGGACCTTTGAATACCAACTACCTAAAAGTTTTGCCTTTTCTCGACACTCAAAGGCTTCGGTGTTTGAGTCCCAATTTAGAACGCCAGCTTTTACTTCACCAGGAACAAGTTCTCCTTGCTCATTAATAGCAATTATGTTCGTTTGCATTCCAAAGATAATCGACTCTTTTGTATAAGGGGCTAGCTGTTGGACCCTTCGAGAGAATCCTACCCGAATCTCACCATGGTTCTGAAACCAGGGATGCAACGATGCAGAAGACCTTTTAGGAAGAGCTTCACGAGTTTGTTTATGTAAAACAACTGGAAGTATTAGGAAAGAAAGTATGTAAGGCATTCCCTGATTTTTCTTTATATAATATGTTTCAATCGCAGAGTAAATTATTACAGAGCAAAAAGCAGGGTTTAATAAGTTTGCAACCTCAAAAGGACGTTTTGACCAAGGTAACATTGTACCCTCAGCTACGGAATAACTAATATTTTTGATAGTTCTTCCAAAAATTTTGGATGCCACCAAACTCCTGGTGGATTTTTGTCTGCTAATAGGTGGTAACTACCTCGTATCATGTACTCCTCGGTAACTTGTTTTCGTATTGGGAAATTGGCTTTCATTTCCATCCAGTTATAAACCTTCTTGCCGATCACAATACATTTTTCATCAGATGTATCATCGTAATCAACTTCATCACGCAAGGCTAAACAGAAACGATCCCATTCGTCTATCAGTTTTGCCTCATATGATTCCCATTCTCGGTCATCAACAAGATTATCACGCATCCATTTCGATCTCTGTTGGAATGCTCTGTAATAGTCAAGGATTGCCTTTTCTATCCGGCGATCTTGAACCATAATTCTTTTTAATTGCATTACAAACTGTCTATGGTCTGAACTTAGGTCGGGAGTGTCAGGCGGATTTGCATCAAAGAAGTCTATTGGTAATACATCTGGGCCAAACTGTTCATTTATCGAAGCAATTTTTTCTTCAACCTGGTTCTTTGAAACCATATGCTCTGAATTCAAAAAAAGATGACGAATCGCAAGATCGACCCACCAACCTTCAAGCCTTTCGTAAACATGTTCACGATATTTCGGACGTACTCCAAGTAATAGATTTTTTATTTTTGTCGGTAAATCAATGATTATTGGGGATCCATCCAAAATCTGTATGGCTAATACTAACTCTTCGCGTTGTGATATCGATAGCGCCAAGAATGCTTTAAATGCGTCTTCCAAACTTTGATTAGTAGAAGATTTGGCGATTTGTGTTAACTGTCCTGAAATATCTTTGACATCTTTTTCACTTCCAGGTTTCAATAGTGCAGAAATTGATCCAGTCGGAGCTATAGCAGTAGTTACTAATGTTAGAGTTGTATCTGATAAAGACAAATTTCCTTCTAATATTTGCGAACTCCAAACCCGTAAAGTTTTCCACAGGTCCGGACAATTATTTGTTAAATTCGCGGTGCTATTTTTATGGTGCTTCAATTGCAATAGTTGTTTTGAGTTATCCCCATCTTCAAAAACGACATCATCTAAGGTCTCTAAAGACATTCTAGTTTCTTCACGCCCGTTCAAGAGCAACAAAAGTGCGTATATAGTTTGATATAGATAACCTAGGTTTGTGGATGCTGCTGAAAACTCAGAACTCATTTTAATTACTCCTCGTAATTAAAAGTTCTCTGACAATCAAATTTTATTTAAGGCGGTTGAAAGCAGAACATCTTCTTTATACAGACAAATTTCAATAAAATCAAGTTGATTTTCAGTTTTGTTTAGTTTATTGAATTAGAAAGCCGACGGCCAAAGAACGGTGCGGTCTAGAAAGCGACCGCACCCTACGGCCTTACTCCTTCAAGACATCCAGCAGCCTGGGCGGTTTGCCGCCCGCGAGGAAGATTCCGGCGAATGTGCCGGCGACATCCCAGGGAACGTCCAGCAAAGTTGAGACGAAAGTGTCAACGAACCAATCCAGCAGGAGCCCGCCAAAACTGGGCTCGGGCGTCGCGCGCACGCGCCGGCAGTCTACCGTTTCATCGATGGTCGCGATGATGGGGTAGGTCGGGTAGGTGACGCCGTTGCTGCACACATAAACGTAATCATCCAGCGGCGAGCGCAAGCTGCGTTCGTACTGCGCGACCATCCCCGCAAGGATCAGCAGGAAATAGAAACCTCCGGTGCTGATCCATTCCCAGTTTTTCCCCGGCCGGCGGTGGGTGAGATAGGCCACCACCAGGGCGACGATAAAGCCGATAACCATGCTGATGAATTGAATCATGCGCCGCCCCTTCCGGTTTGTAGGTATGTGGATAATATCTATCATTATTATAGGAATAGGTCGGGGGGAATGCAATGGTGGGTTTGGGGTTGGGGGTAGGTCTCACATCGGGGATAGACCTTGACTGCGTACGACAGGGGCAGACCCTCACGCGCAGCGTACCCCTACGGGGCACCCTAACCCTCTCCCAGAGGGAGAGGGAAATTAGACCATCCTTCGTTTCTCCGCCTTCACTCTATACATATCCGCGTCGGCGGCGCGGAGGGTGTCTTCGAGGTTGTCGTCTTTGGCGGCGGTGGCGATGCCCATGGAGAAGTGCACCGGGGGGCCGGGGTGTGCGGCGTTGTGGTCGCGCAAGGCGATTTTGACGCGCTCGACGGCGGCCTGGGCCACTTCGGGGCTGGCGCTGGGCAGCAGGACGCCGAATTCGTCGCCGCCGATGCGGGCCACCACGTCTTCGCCGCGGAAGGCGGAACGCAGCACCAGGGCGGCGCGGCGCAGCAGTTCGTCGCCCACGTGGTGGCCGAAGGTGTCGTTGCTGGCCTTGAGGCCGTCCATATCGGCGAAGACGATGGAGACGGGGAAGGTGCGCCCCACGCTCAGGCGCTGGATCTCAGTGTCGAAGTAGGCGCGGTTGTACAGGCCGGTGAGGGTGTCGTGCGTGCTGAGGTAGATGAGCGATTCCATGGCGCGCTTGCTGTCGGTGATGTCCATGATGGCCACGATCACGCGCGAATAGGTCTCTTCGGAGCCGGGCGCGACCGACCAGGTGATGCGGTGATAGCGCACCTCGCCGCCGCGCTCGTCGTTTGGCCCCTCCCATTGCAGGTAGGTGCGGCCCTCCGCGATGGCGCACACCTGTTCCACCAGCCCGTCGGGATGGCCGGTCATCAGCACGCCGGAGACGTTGGCCATGAGCGCCTCTTTGCTGGGCATGTTGGCCATTTCCACGGCCGCGCGGTTGACGTCGTTGACGATGAGGGCGCGCGCGAAGCGTTCCCAGGCCGGGCGGTTGTCTTGAAAATAGGCGCGGAAATCGGTGACACCCTCGGCGCGCAGTTCATCCACCATGCGGCGGACGTTGGAGAAATCTTCATCCCAAAGCGACACCGGGCTGTTTTCAAACAGGCTGCGGAAGCGCGCCTGGGTGCCCACCAGTTCCTGCTCCACCAGCTTGCGGGCGGTGATATCCATGGTGATGGTGACCACCTGCTCGGGCGCGGGCTGGAAGAGCGAGATCTCCAGATGGCGGTTGAGACGGCGTGAATAGCCTTCCATGTGGGTTGGTTGGCCGCTGAGGGTGACAGCGCGGAAGGCCTGCCACCATTCTTCGCCCAGGTTGGGGAACACTTCGCGGATGGTTTTGCCCACCAGTGGCCCGATGGAGAAATTAAACGTGCGCATAAAGGCGGCGTTGCATTCCAGGATGCGAAAGTCGAGGATGCCGCCGTCTTCACCGCGCACGGCCTGGTAGAGGGCAAAGCCTTCCTGCATGTTGTCGAACACGCCGCGGAAGCGCTGCTCGCTCTCGCGCAGGGCCTTCTCGGCCAGGCGCGCCGGTGTTACGTCGTAACGCGCGATCAGGATGGAGCGGAGTTTTCCATTGGGGCCGCACTCGTTTTGGGCCAGCTCGTGTACCCAGCGCACCTCGCCGTCGCGGCGGCGCACGCGGTAATCCATCTGGGCGACGGTGTTGGGCTGGGTGCGCAGCAGTTCCTGCTGCTGGGCCACGGCGGGCAGATCCTCGGCAAGGATCAGGTCAAACCAGCTCACGCGCCGCTCCAGAAAATCCTCTGGGGTATAGCCGCTCAATTCTTCGATCTCGCCGTGCAAGAAGAGCGGGAAGCCTTGCAGATCCGCCTGGCTGGCCACGCCGCGGAAGCGGCTGAGAAAGAGATAGTAGCGGGCGCGGCTTTCCCGCAGCTCGCGCTCGGCATGCTCGCGGCGGCGCTCCAGCTGGTAGATCATTTCGCTGGCCAACGCCACCGGTACGAGCGCGGCGAGGACGATCCACGCGCCGGGTTCGGCCGGACGGCTCCACAATTGCGCGGCAATCTTTACCAGCGCGGCCAGCACGACCATGAGCAGGTAAACGCGGCGTTGAAAGCGAAACGCCGCGTAGAGTACCGGCATGATCATGGCCGCGAGCAGGAACACCTCCAACGGTCGCAGTTCGGGCAGCGTGACCACCGCAATGACGATCAGGGTATAAATCAGCACAAAAACAACCTGCTGTATACCGCGGCTGGCTCGGCCGCGGTCGCTGTCGTATTCGGCGCTGGGTGTGGATTCCATAGGTTGGTTTAATTGTACAACATAATGACAAGGTTCGCGGGAACGGGTCAAGTTTTGATGATGGGGGGAATTAGGGCGATGGTTCGATTAATACTAGTTATGCGAAACATGTTGGGATTTGAGGGTCGGAGGCGCCCTACCCTGCCGGGGGTGGCGGCTAACGGATTTCGAACACGGATTTCACGGATTAGGAGTCGTATGGCGGGGGGTGATTTCGTATCTGCGCGGTGAGGCGGTAATGTGGTGCGGTCTGGAAAGTGACCGGGCCTTACGGGTCCTAATCTGTGTAATCCGGGTTATAAATCCGTTGTCAGTACACACCATCCGAAAAAGCCGGTCGCGCTTTACGGGCCACGCAAAAAGCCGGTCGCGCTTTACGGGCCACGCAAAAAGATTTCACCGCGAAGAAGCGAAGAGCGCGAAGGAAACGCGAAGAAATTTTAAAACGTTTTGCTTCGCGTTTTTCTTAGCGTACTTCGCACCTTCGCAGTGCGCTTTTGTGCGAGTTATCAAATAAGATTTCACCGCGAAGAAGCGAAGAGCGCGAAGGAAACGCGAAGAAATTTTAAA
>CALDSL010000016.1 GCA_937920255.1 uncultured Anaerolineaceae bacterium
GAGCCGGTCATTTCGGGCATCATCAAATCCAGCAGCACAATGTCGGGGTCAAACTGTTTGGCCAGGTTGATCCCATCCTGGCCATTGTTTGCGGTTACGACATCGTATTGTGCTGGGGCTAACAGTAATTTGATAAGGTCTGTCATTGCCGGATCGTCGTCTACGATGAGGACTTTCATGCTGCCTCCGGTGAAGTTGGTTCCTAAGCACTATTATCCTTGATCTAACCAAAAACAAACCTTGCAAGTGGTTTACAACAAAAATCGGCCAAAAACGGGTCTTTTAAGATTGTGCAATTCTTTACGAGGCGTCCATCTATGGTAGAATCGAATGCTTGTATGGAATTGATGCATATTTAGCCCCCCTGGGGTATTCTCATTGTTTTTGCTTGGAGGAAGATATGGCTGAAAAGAAGTGGGTGTATTTGTTTAACGAGCTTGATCAGGCGGAAGCGTACGCGGGCAATTGGGACAAGGTACGCGGTCTTCTGGGCGGCAAAGGCGCCAACCTGGCCGAGATGACTCGCATTGGCGTTCCTGTGCCTCCGTTCTTCACCGTGTCCACCGAAGCCTGTAATGCGTACAGCGCCACCGGGAAGTTCCCCGAGGGCCTGTGGGAGCAGATTTTGTCGGCCATGAAGCAGGTAGAGCAGGCGTCCGGTAAAGTCTTTGGCGATCCCGGCAATCCCCTGCTGGTTTCCTGCCGCTCCGGCGCCAAATTCTCGATGCCCGGCATGATGGACACCGTCCTCAATATCGGTCTTAACGATGGCACTGCCGAAGGCATGGTCAAGCTGACCGGTAACGAGCGCTTTGTATATGACTCCTACCGCCGCCTGATCCAGATGTTCGGCTCGGTCGTTTTGGGCCTGCCGGATGAGGCGTTTGAAGATGTTCTCGAAGCCTACAAGCACGAAAAAGGCGCCAAAGCCGACACCGACCTGTCTGCGGATGACCTGAAAGAAATGGTTTCCAAGTTCAAGGTTGTGGTGCGCGAGCAGCAGGGCCATGACTTCCCGCAGGATCCCTACGAGCAGTTGCGCCTGGCCACCGAGGCCGTGTTCAAGAGCTGGAACGGCAAGCGCGCCGTGGATTACCGCCGCGCCACCGATATCCCCGATGACTTGGGCACCGCGGTCAACATCGTCACCATGGTGTTCGGTAACATGGGCTGGGATTCCGCCACCGGCGTTGCCTTTACCCGCAACCCCGCCAACGGCGAAGCCAAGATGTACGGCGATTACCTGCTCAACGCCCAGGGCGAAGACGTGGTGGCCGGCATCCGCAACACCGAGCCGATTGCCAAGCTGGGCGAAGAAATGCCCGAAGCCTACCAGCAGTTCCTCGATATCACCGCCCGCCTGGAGAAGCACTACAAGGACATGCAGGACGTCGAGTTCACCATCGAACGCGGCCGCCTGTGGATGCTCCAGACCCGCAATGGCAAGCGCACCGCGCGCGCCGAGATTAAGGTCGCCTTTGACATGGTCAACGAAGGCCTGATCTCCAAGGAAGATGCCGTCAAGCGTGTGACCCCGGCGCAGGTCGACGCCATGCTGCACCCGCAGTATTCCGAAGCCACCATCAAAGCCGCCCGCGCGGGTGGCCGCGTGTTTGGCAAGGGCGTGAACGCCTCCCCGGGCGCTGCCGTCGGCCGCATCTACTTCGATGCTGACACCGCCGAGCGCATGGCCAAGGAAGAGAAGCAGGACGTGATCATGGTTCGCCCGTTCACCAAGCCGGATGACGTGCATGGTATGCTGGCGGCCAAGGGTATCGTCACCAGCGAAGGCGGCGCCACGTCGCACGCGGCGGTTGTCGCCCGCCAGTTCGGCGTGCCCTGCGTGGTCGGCGCCTCGGGTATCAAGATCGACCTGGACAAGCGCCAGATGACCTCCAATGGCGTCACCATCAAGGAAGGCGAATGGATCTCCCTCGACGGCTCCAGCGGCGAAGTGTACACCGGCCAGTTGGAACTGACTGTTCCCAACCTGGAAGAGCAGAAAGAACTGCTCACCCTGCTGGAATGGGCCGATGAAATCTCCCGCCTGCAGGTTTGGGCCAACGCCGACTACCCGCGCGATGCCCGCCGCGCCCGCTCCTACGGCGCCAAGGGTATTGGCCTGTGCCGCACCGAGCACATGTTCTTCGAGACCACCCGCCTGCCCATTGTGCAGCGCATGATTTTGGCGCAGAACGAAGAAGACCGCGAAGCCGCCCTGAATGAGCTGCTGCCCTCGCAGCGCGCCGATTTCGACGGCTTGTTCGAAGCCATGGACGGCCTGCCCGTCATCATCCGCCTGATCGACCCCCCGCTGCATGAGTTTATGCCCGACGAAGAAAAACTCTTCGAAGAGATTGTCACCATGCGCGTCAAGGGCCAGACCGAAGGGCTGGAACAGAAGGAAAAACTGCTGTCCAGCATCCGCGGCCTGCACGAGAGCAACCCGATGATGGGCCTGCGCGGCGTCCGTCTGAGCATTGAAATGCCCGGCATCGTCGAGATGCAGGTGCGCGCCATTTTCGAAGCCGCCGCCGACTGCACCCTGCGCGGCATCGTCGCCAAGCCGGAAGTCATGATCCCGCTGACCGGCACGGTGAAAGAGTTGGAATGGATCCAGCCGCGCCTCGAACGCATCGCCAAGCAGGTGATGCAGGAAAAGGGCGTCACCTTCTCCTACAAGTTCGGCACCATGATCGAAATCCCGCGCGCCGCGGTCACCGCCGGTGAGATCGCCAAGCTGGCCGAGTTCTTCTCGTTCGGCACCAACGACCTGACCCAGATGACCTTCGGCTACAGCCGCGACGATGCCGAGCGCAACTTCCTGGTCACCTACGTCGAGCAGGGCATCCTGGCCAAGAACCCCTTCCAGACTCTGGACTGGGACGGCGTTGGCCGCCTGATGGACATGGCTGTGAAGGAAGGCCGCGCTGCCCGCCCCGACCTGGAAGTGGGTATCTGCGGTGAGCACGGCGGCGACCCGGCTTCGATCGAGTTCTGCCACCTGATCGGCAACAACTACGTGAGCTGCTCGCCCTTCCGCGTTCCCGTCGCCCGCCTGGCTGCCGCGCATGCGGCCATCAAGCACGGCGGCTCGGGCATGGTCGTGGACAAGTAGTTCATCACAACAAAACGTGTTTTTCCGCGGGAGGTCACTGACTTCCCGCGGTTTCTTTAAACTCCCGGCTCAGACACGCGCTTACGGCTGGTTGCGCGATATGAAATTGACCTCGGCCGCGTCTTCTTCAGCGGACACCGTATGGCACGCCACGCCCCAGGCGCACAGCACGCTATTGCGCGTGATGGTATTACCCTGCACGCTGGTATCCAGGTAGATACCCGCCTGCATCACGCCCAGGACGGTGTTGTTCTTCACCTGGCTCTTGACGGTTTCGTTCTGGAGCAACACGCCCTGTTCCAGAGCCCAGATGGTGTTGGCGTAGACATGTGTGTTGCTACAGCCGCGCAGCACCACGCCAATCTGCGCGCGGATATGATTGTTGGAGATGATTGAGTTCACGCCTTGCGTCAAAATCACGCTGGTGACCGCGCTTTCAAAGATATTTCCGCTGATCACCCAACCCTTGCCCGGCGTGGCGTCGATGCTGGTGTTGGGCGTGAGGGCGGTGTTGTTTTTGATGACGATGTTGCGTTTGTTCACCCCGCCGTAGATAAAGCTGTTTTCGCAGCGCATGATCAGCCCTTCAATGCGCACGTTGTCGGTTGGCAGATCATCGAAGAAAAACCCGTCCGCGCAGTTGGTGAACATCGCGCCGTTGGTCCCGCGGAAGGTGACGTTGGGGTGGAAAACGTTGATCGAGCGGTCCTCGCTGTCATACACGAACGGCCCGTCCCGGCCGTCCAGGATCACCACGCCCGAACGCGTGCCATCCTGGGTGGCCATGGCCATTGCCGCTTCTACATCCACCGCGCTGGTGACATCGCCGGCGCGCAAGGTGACCACGCCCCGCCGCGCGTGCGACAGGGTCTCATCTTCCGGCGCAGCGCTGGCCGATGCGCTGACCGCCAGAACCAAAACCAGTATGAGTGGCAGGAGCAGCCTTTTCATACCATCCTCCTTGCAGAAGTAAGACCGGTCCTGTGCGCTGACTGACGTGCAATCTGTGGAATACAGGCACTTCCATCATAGCACGCGCTGTCATTTTTACTAGACGCCAATCGCCAACCGCATCAAATATTGTTTGGTATCGCGATATGGTTGTACGTTGAGGGCGCGCCCGAAATGTCTCTTGACACATTCTGGTATAATTCCTTTGGCCTTGCACAATAAGGTCAATTATGTAGAGAATGAATCCCAGCAGAACGATGCTGGTTGTGTGGAATAACTATACAGAGCAGGGAGGAGTTGGTATATGGAAAAAAGCGAGTACCTGGATTTGTACCGCCAGATGGTCGTCATCCGGCGCATGGAGGAACGCTCCGCGGAATTGTACCAGGCAGGGAAAATCGGCGGTTTTTTGCATCTGTACATCGGGCAGGAGGCGGTCAGCACCGGCCTGGTTTCGGCCCGCCGCGCGGATGATAACGTCATCACCGCCTACCGCGATCACGGCGTGGCCTACAATGTCGGCATTTCGGCCGGCGCGATTATGGCTGAGCTGTTAGGCAAAGCCACCGGCATTTCCAAAGGCAAGGGCGGCTCGATGCACCTGGCCGACGCCGAGAAATTCTTCTGGGGCGGGCACGCCATCGTTGGCGCGCACATTCCGGTTGCTGCCGGCCTGGCCCTGGCCGACGTCTACATGGAGAATGACGCCATCACCATCTGCATGATGGGCGACGGCGCCACCAACATCGGTTTCTTCCATGAGGGCGTCAACATGGCCAAGGTGTGGAACCTGCCGGTGCTGTGGGTGGTGGAGAACAACCAGTACGGCATGGGCACCGCGGTTGACCGGGCTTCAGCCGTCTCCGAGATGACTCAGAAGGCGGCGGGGTACGGCATGAAGGCCGAACGCGCCGATGGCATGGATCTGTTCAACGTGCGCGAAGTGGCCGGCCGCATGATCGAAGAAATTCGCGGCGGCGGCGGGCCGCAACTGCTCGAGATCCTCACCTACCGCTTCCGCGGCCACTCGATGGGCGACCCCGAGCGCTACCGCAAGCAGGAAGAAGTGCACAAGTGGCAGGAAGAGGATCCGATTGGCATCTTCCGCAAGAAGGGCATTGAGCAGGGCCTTGCCAGCGAAGAGGAATTGAACGAGCAGGATGACCTGGCCGAGAAGGAAGTGGAAGAAGCGGTGCACTTTGCCGAAACCAGTCCCGAGCCAGCGCCGGAAGAGTTGTACACGGAAGTTTACGCGGAGCCGCTGGAATAGCGGAGCAAAAGAGGGACAGACATGGCTAGAATAACGATGCGTGAAGCGATTTCCCAGGCGTTATGGGAAGAGATGGAACGAGACCCCAATATTTTTATTATGGGTGAAGAAGTCGGCGTTTGGGGTGGCACGTACGCCGTCACCAAAGGCTTTTATGATCACTTTGGCGGCAAGCGCGTGCGCGATACCCCCATCGCCGAAGCCGCCATTGTCGGCGCGGCGGTCGGCGCGGCGATGAAAGGCCTCAAACCGGTGGCCGAAATTATGACCATCAATTTTGCCTTCGTCGCCTTTGAGCAGATCGTCAACGAAATGCCCAAATTCCACTATATGTTCGGCGGGCAATTTAATGTCCCGGTGGTGGTGCGCACCGTCAGCGGCGGTGGGCGCCAGCTCGGCGCCACCCACTCGCAGACCCCCGATGCGATTTTCGCGCACTTCCCCGGGCTGGTAGTGGTCGCTCCCGGCACGCCGGCCGATGCCAAAGGCATGCTCAAATCGGCGCTGCGCACCAAGAACCCGGTGCTGTTCATCGAGCACGCCACGCTGTACCAGACCCGTGGCGAAGTCCCCGAGGGCGACTATGTTGTGCCGCTGGGCAAATCCACCGTGCAGCGCCCCGGCTCGGATGTGACCATCGTCACCTACAGCAAGATGCTTGAGATTTCGCTCAAGGCCGCCGACCAGTTGGCCAAAGAGGGTATCGAGGCCGAGATCGTCGACCTGCGCTCGCTGCGCCCGCTGGACATGGGGCCGGTGATCGAGTCGTTCAAGAAAACCAACCGGGCGGTCATCGTGGAAGAAGGCTGGCCGAGCTACGGCGTGGGCGCGGAAGTCTCCGCCCGCATTTACGAACAGGCCTTTGATTATGTGGATGCCCCCATCAAGCGTGTGGCGCAAGCCGAAGTCCCGCTGCCCTACAACCGCACGTTAGAGCAGATGGCGATCCCCAAAGTGGACGACGTCATCAAGGCGGTGAAGGAGGTGTTGTAATGGCTGAAACAGTCATGATGCCCAAGCTCGGGTTTGACATGGCCGAGGGCACGCTGGTGCGCTGGGTGAAAAAAGAAGGCGACAGCGTCAACAAGGGCGATATTTTAGCGGAAATCGAAACCGACAAGGCTACGGTCGAGGTCGAATCGCATTTTAGCGGCGTGGTGGCGCGCCACCTGGTCAGCGAAGGCGATTCGGTGCCGGTGGGCGACCCGATTGCCGTCATCGGCGAGCCGGGCGA
>CALDSL010000017.1 GCA_937920255.1 uncultured Anaerolineaceae bacterium
TGCCCATGCCGATCATGGGGAAATGCTTGCCCTCGCTGGCCCACTCGTAGAAAATAGCGAACACACCCAGCCGCTCCGGCCCCACAAACGACTTGGGGCGTAGCACCGGCACGTTCAGTCCCTTGCCGCGAAACTCCTGACACAGCTTTTCGGCGGTCACCTTGGCGTGGCCATACGGCCCCACGCCCACCATCGGGTCGGTCTCATACAGCGGGTGGTGATCCGGCACCCCGTACACCGCCGTGGAGGAAATGTGGATGAAGCGCTTCACGCCGTATTCCAGCGCCTGCTCCAGCAGGATGCGCGTGCCCTCGATATCGGTCGAGTAGATCTCCTCGGGCGTATACAGCGGCAGCGCCGCCGCGGTGTGCACCACCACGTCCGCACCCTGCATCGTGCGGCGCACCGCCTCGCGGTCGCGGATATCGCCCTGGGTGAATTCGATCTGCCCGCGCTCCGGGTAGGTGAAATCCACCAGGTCAATCCCCGCGATCTGGTCATAGCCATTCGCGAGCAAATGGCGCACGAGGTTGATGCTCAAGAACCCGCTGATGCCGGTAATGTAGATCTTCATAAAGGAATCTCCTGGTCGAGGGGTAGGTTACCGTCCGGGTACATTGTAATCCAAATCTGAGCAACCGGTTACATCCATCACTACTGTATTTTTCCAAAATCCATACAATAGAAACAAATCCTTTCTCACTCGCGCATTCTGAAAATCGAATACCAATGCAACCATTCAACTTCCATCTACCCAAGCATGAACTGCTGCTGCGCTTTGCCACCGCGGCGAAAATCCTCAGTTGGATCTGTCTGGCTTATTATCTCCTGCTCCTGTTTATAACCGTAATGCCTGCAATCTATCCAATTGACGAATTTGGCATGAAGCCGGACAAACCCGTAATAACAATAAAGGAGATTTTTCCGCCCCTAAAGCACCTTCTTAGCGGTATTGTCACCTGGGTCGTATTAAGATCGATAGCCCTGGGTCTTGCCATGATCGTAGAAACGGACTGGAATTACCGACTTAGGAGAGAGGAAAACGACCATGCCGGGTGATCTGCGCGCGCATATTTACCAGAATATGGACATGAGGTCGACCGGCGAACTGGTGCAGATATGGCAGGAAAATGACCGCTCGATCTGGTCTGACACCGCTTTTGAAGTGATCAACGCCATCCTTGCGCAGCGCCTGGAAGAAGTCCCACCGCAAGGCGAGCCTATTTACCAGCATGAAGAGCAGCCCCAAAAACGCGCGCTTTTCGATGACATCAAACTGTCACCCTTTACGGACCCGGAAAACGCCCCAGAATTATACAATCCCCGCGAAGTTCTTTGGCTGCAAAAACAGATCGACCGGCTGGCGGTTATCTACGTTGGAGTGACCGTTCTTGTCAACCTGAGTCGTACGGGGGATACATTTGCGATAACCGCTAATTATCTTATAAACAACCAATACCGTGATGTGATTGCTATACTCATCACCGTAGTGATATCTCTGTTATTAAGTACTTTGCAATGCGCCATCGGTTATTTCGCAATACGGGCACTGGGCTCGATCCTGAAAATCCTGATGGAGATGGAATTCAACAGCCGCGCCAAAGAAAATCCCGAATAACTCGTCAACATCTACTGCCAGCTCATTAGAGACGCAAGATTTTGCGTCTCTAATGCGAGAGTAGTAACTCGCACACACGCCGCACAGGAGTTCCCACCATGCAAGCAAACCGCCCATCCCTGCTCCGCATCTTCACCACCGATTTTCCCACCTTCTTTGCCGCCATGCTGGCCCTGCTCGGATGGGCCTTTGTTTTGTTCGATCTCCTGCGCGGACGAGAGCCAAATCCGCGTTTCATCATTGGCTGGGCGGTGATCACCCTGGTCGCCCTTGCCGTCATCCTGTGGCGCGTGATCCCCCTCTACACCGTTTTCAACGATCCTCAGGAAGTCAAAGCCGCCATCACCGAGGTGGGTTTCTTTCGCGACCGTGGCCAGATCAAGTTCATCTACATGTATCAAAACGGCAAATGGATTGGCAGCAATTACGTGCTCAAGAACCGGCGCACGTCCAAATACGCGGTCGGCGACGAGGTGATCGTCCTGATCGACCGCAACCATCCCAAAAAATCCTATATCAAAGAACTGTTTGTGTGACCACTATGGAAATCGAATTTCAAGGCCAGTACACCAAAGAAGAATACCTGCGCGCCATCCGCATCATTGGAAAGCCCTCCAAATGGGGCATGGCGCTGCGCATATTGTTCCTCCTCCTGTCTGTGGGCCTGGTGATCTACTACGCGGTCACCACCATCCAGGGAGGCGGCTTTACCGGTTCGGAAACCTCGCGTCTCGTCCGCTACCTGATCACCATGTCCATTCTCGGCTACCTGGTCGCCAAGCCCTATCTGGACATCCGCGCCACCGCGGCGAAGTTGTGGAATGACCCCCTCGTCCAGCGGCCCGTCAGCGGCCGGGTCGACAGCCTGGGCGTCACCTATGAGAACTACACCCAAAACTGGGACGGCTTCGCCTACAAGTTTTTGACCGACGATCTGGTGATCCTGATGACCACCGATCGCACAATGTCGCTGCTGCCGCGCCACTTCTTCCGCGCTGAAAGCGACTGGCGCATGTTCCGCCAGCTCGTCGATCAGTGTGTGATTGTGGCGAAGTAGATTATTACAAGCTACCCATTACCAAAATTACCCCAGGGACGGGGCCAAATATCGTCCCCTCGTAGGGTCTTTATGGAAGGACTGTGGCTACAGCACGTGCCTTAATCCGTAAGGTCATGTAGCGGAACCCAAAGCGAACCCCACTTGCATATTGCTTGACAATATGTACCATAATTGATACGCTTGTTTGAAGTAAATTTTACCGGGACGATTGGTTGCGCGCAAGCGGTTAGAGTATGTGCGAGGTGAAGAATGAACGAAAATGCCGTTGGCAGCGATTTTGACGATTTTTTAGCCGAAGAAGGGCTGCTGGAAGAAGCAGAAGCCACGGCTGTAAAACGCGTCCTGGCATATCAGATTAGCGAACTGATGCGAGAGCAAAACCTGAGCAAAGCAGAGATGGCGCGCCGGATGAATACCAGCCGGGCAGCGTTGGAGCGCCTGCTGGACCCGGAGAATCGTTCGATCACATTGCTCACCATGGAAAAAGCTGCCCGCTCGCTTGGCAAACGCCTGCG
>CALDSL010000018.1 GCA_937920255.1 uncultured Anaerolineaceae bacterium
GCACCATCTTGGCGCCCATCTTGCGGTGGGTTTCGTTGAGCGCGGTGCGCAGCGTCTCGGCTGGTTCTTTTTCTTCCCAGGTGAAGGCCGGTTTGGGGTGTCCGCTGCCGTCCTGCATGCCGATGAAGTAGGGCTTGGCCGCGGATACTTTTTCGCCAGAAGCGGCGGTCACCGGGGCAGCGCTCGCCTGTCGCACGACGATCGGGCCGGGCATACGGCGGGTGGGGTCATCTTCAAAGGCGACATACCCATCCGAAAGGTCGCGCAGCCAGGTGGCCGCCAGGCCGCCCTGCGCCGCGGGCAGGCTGAACTGGTAGGAGTCAATATCCAGGCAGGTGAGCACGCCTTCCACCACGCCGTTGGGGGTGTGCAGGCTGGTGTTCTGGCTCTGGCCAGGCTGCAGCATTTCCACGTCGCTGCTGAAGACGTAATTGACAAAGTGGCGGATATTGCGCCCGGTAAGCTCCAGCGCCGACCAGCCATCTTTGGCTTCCAGCTCGTCGTCGATGTAATAGAAGTGCGGGTAACCCGACTTTCCAACCTGCAGATCGGTGCCGGCTTTCTCGGCCAGCGCGCGTACCCGCAGACGGGCATCCTGCAGCACGCCAAAGTCGACTTTGGCGCGGTGGC
Source organism: uncultured Anaerolineaceae bacterium (assembly GCA_937920255.1). GTDB lineage: Bacteria > Chloroflexota > Anaerolineae > Anaerolineales > Anaerolineaceae > CALDSL01. The sequence continues at coordinate 631 of CALDSL010000018.1, forward strand.
TTAAACCCTGGCGCGTGTCGATTGTGTATGGTTTGGTGGCGAGAAGCACATCGGCCATGATGTCGGCCACGGTCACCATATCGTCTTCTTTCAGGCCGCGCTGGGTCATCCACGGTGTGCCAAAGCGGATGCCGGTGGAGAACATGGCGGTCTTATCGCCCGGGATGGTGTTGCGGTTAACCACCAGCCCGGCGACATCCAGAATGCGCGCGGCCATATCGCCGGTGAGGATGGTGCCGTCCGGGCCTTTGACCGTCTTGCAGTCCAGGTTGGCCAGGTGGCTGTTGCTGCCGCCAAACGGAATACGCATCCCGCGTTCCTGCAACCGGTTGACCAGGGCGGTCATATTCTTGAGGATTTGCGCCTGCAGGTCGCGGAACTGCTGGGTCTGGGCGAACTTGAAGGTGGTGGCCAGGGCAGCAAACGCGTGCACGTGCGGCCCGCCCTGCTCGCCGGGGAACACGCCGCGGTCGAGCTTCTTGGCCAGCGCTGAATCGGTGGTGATGATGCACGCGCCGCGCGGCCCGCACAGGGTCTTGTGGGTGGTGAAGGTGATCACATGCGCGTACCCCACCGGGCTGGGGACGACCTTCCCGGCTACCAGGCCGGCGATGTGCGAGATATCCGCCAGCAGGTAGGCGCCCACGCTATCGGCGATCTCGCGGAAGCGCGCCCAATCGGGGATGTACGGGTAGGAAGAATAGCCCGCGATGATAATCTTGGGTTTGTGCTCGGTGGCCAGTGCCTGCACCGCTTCGTAATCGATCTGCTCGGTGGTGGGGCTGACGTTGTAATGCACCACGTGGAATAGCTTGCCCGAGCGGTTGACCGATGAGCCGTGCGAGAGATGCCCGCCGTGCAAAAGGTTCATGCCCAGGATGGTATCGCCGGGGTTGATCAGCGCGGTGTAGACCGCATTATTGGCCGGCGCGCCCGAAAGCGGCTGCACATTGACAAAAATTTGTTTGGCGGAGAACTTTTCCGTGGCAAACGTTTCCGCGCAGCGCCGCCGCGCCAGGGCTTCCACCACATCGGCGTATTCCACGCCTTTGTAGTAGCGCGGGTCGGCATAGCGGCGGTAGTGCGCCAGGCGCTGCTCATAATCCAGAATTTCTTCCTCGCTCATCCAGCGCGTTTCTTCGTCTGGGTATCCTTCGGCGTACAGGTTCTGGAATACCGAACCCAGCGACTCGCGCACCGATGCCGGCGCCGTGCTTTCGCTCGGGATCAGGATAAGCTTGCGTACCTGCCGCTCCGATTCGAGCTGGATCAGCCGGTAGACATCCGGATCCGCATCTTCAAGCGAACCACGAAAGAGAAAATCAGTCATTCCTGTTCTCCTTGGTTGAAAAAATATATTTCCAATACAGGTACGAAAAATGAACAGCCGGAGAGACAGTCCCCCTGATTCTCCAGGCGCAGTGGACATCCAGGACTTTTTGAAAACCGTGGCGTATCACCAGATGAAGATTTCCTTTGTGTCTGCGCAGAGGTCTAGCCTGGGCAATTTTTCCATTTATATTGTAGTCCGGCGCGTGCAGGCGGTCAAGACACCGAAAGTCAGTAGCACGTGGATGGTTGTCACCCCTATCAGGGATATCCCCCATTGTTGGCCGCATGATGATTATCTACAATAAATGCAAGCAAGAGATGCTTAGCCATATGTGATGGAAACCCGGGCAACAATACACGCCCGGGTTTCTGTGAGTAGACACGTTTTTCCAACAGCAAGGTTATTTCTATAGGATTGGGGATGAAAACAACACAGGAGTATCGAGTCTGGCCGGGGAGGACTTATCCACTTGGCGCGCATTGGGATGGTGAGGGGGTTAATTTCGCGGTATTTGCCCGCCATGCCAGCAAAGTGGAGCTCTGCCTGTTTAACAACCGCGAACGAGAAGTGGCGCGGCTGCCGTTTACCGAATATACCAATGAAACCTGGCACATGTACGTGCCCGGGCTCAAACCCGGGCAGTTATACGCCTTCCGAGTTCATGGTCCGTACCATCCGGGCGAGGGACACCGCTTTAATGAGCATAAATTGCTGCTTGACCCCTACGCACGAGCCATCAACGGCGATTTGCGCTGGCACGACGCGCTGTTTGGGTACACCATCGGCTCCGCGAAGGGCGATCTTTCACACGACCGGCGCGACAGCGCGAAATACCTGCCCAAATGCGTGGTGGTTGACCCGCAATTTGATTGGGAAGGCGACACGCTGCTGCATACGCCGTTTTATAAGACCATCATCTACGAAATGCACGTGAAAGGCTTCACCGCGCAGCATCCGGGTGTGCCCGAGGAACTGCGCGGGACCTATGCCGGCCTGTGCCAGCCCGTTGTGCTGGATTACCTGCGTGATCTGGGCATCACCGCGGTGGAATTGATGCCGATCCACCAGTTCGTCACCGACCGCCATCTGATCGATCAAGGGCTCTCGAATTACTGGGGCTACAACTCGATCGGTTTCTTTGCTCCGCACGCCGGCTACGCCAGCCGCGGCACGCGCGGCGAGCAGGTGACCGAATTCAAGGAAATGGTCAAAGCCATGCACCGCGCCGGGATCGAAGTCATCCTCGATGTGGTCTATAACCACACCGGCGAGGGCAACCAGATGGGCCCCACGCTCAGTTTCCGCGGGCTGGATAATGCAGCTTACTATCGCCTGGCATCTGATCCGCGCTTCTACATGGATTACACCGGCACCGGCAACACGCTCAACATGGTCTCGCCCAACGTGCCGCAGTTGATTATGGACAGCCTGCGCTACTGGATCCAGGAAATGCACATTGACGGCTTCCGCTTCGACCTGGCTTCGGCGCTGGCGCGCGAGCTGCACGATGTGGACCGGCTGGGCGCTTTCTTCGATATCATCCGCCAGGACCCGGTGATCTCGCGCGTCAAGCTGATCGCTGAGCCGTGGGACCTGGGCGAGGGTGGCTATCAGGTGGGCGGATTCCCGCCCGGTTGGGCTGAGTGGAACGGCAAGTACCGCGATACGGTGCGCGACTACTGGCGCAGCGCCGATGGCACCATGGCCGAGTTTGCCGCTCGTTTCACAGGAAGCTCGGACCTGTATAGCGCCAACGGGCGCAAACCCACTGCCAGCATAAACTTTGTGACCGCGCACGACGGTTTTACGCTGCAGGACCTGGTCAGCTATAACGAGAAGCACAACGAAGCCAACGGCGAGGGCAACAACGACGGCGAAAGCCACAACCGTTCGTGGAACTGCGGCGTGGAAGGCCCAACAGACGAGGAAGAGGTTAACCAACTGCGCTCCAAGATGAAGCGCAATTTCATCGCCACGCTGCTACTCTCGCAGGGCGTGCCGATGCTTCTCTCCGGCGATGAGATCGGGCGGACGCAGAAGGGCAATAACAACGTCTACTGCCAGGACAACGAACTAAGCTGGCTGGACTGGACCAGGGTGGACAGCGGGCTGCTGGAGTTCTCGCGGCGCGTGATCGCCATTCGCAACGAGCACCCGGTGTTCCGCCAGCGGCGCTGGTTCGAAGACCGGCCGGTGCGCGGCGGCGAGGCGCGCGATATCGGCTGGTTTACGCCTGACGGCGTGGAAATGACCGAGGAGGA
>CALDSL010000019.1 GCA_937920255.1 uncultured Anaerolineaceae bacterium
CAATTTCAGCGAGCAGGAATGCCGCCTGCCGGGAAATCTGCTGCGGCTGTACGGGCTGGGCTACAAATTCCAGGATTTGCTCAGCGGCGAGGAGCAGACTGGCGCGGAGATCGTGTTGGGGCCGTATCAGATGCGGGTGATGGGAGAGAGATAAATACACATGGGCGGGTCTTCACCCGCCCTATTTTTTCTTCGCTTGGTTTTGCTCCACGCGGTACTCCACGATGCGCCGCACCAGATCCAGCGGAAGCGGCTCATTGATGGGGAATTGCACCGATCCCTTCGCGCCTTTGTACTTCGACAACTCTTGCTCGAACATATCGATTCCCTCCGGGGTAGGATAAAAACCGATATGGTTCTTGAAGGCCGCGAAATGCACCAGGTTGCCGTTGAGCCGGTAGGTGGGCATCTGGTAGCTGATCGCCTCGGTTGCCTCCGGCGCGGCCGCGCGGATGGTCGCGCGCATCTGCTGGAGTTTGGCCTGGATTTCTTTCGGAAATCCAGCGATGTATTCATCGATTGTCGTCGGGGCGGGTTTGTTGGGTTGCATACCATTCATCCTTCATCAAGAAGAAACAGCTACACGGGTCGCACAAATGATTATAGAGTAAATTCATCCAGTTTCAACCTGTCGGATAACCTGGCGGGATGAGACATCCAATGAATGCTGTAACAATTCCCTCTTACGCCCATTATTACTATTGTTCGTCAATGATATTAACAAAATTTGCTACAATGGTGATACTTTCACCAGAGGAGAAAAAACAAATGGCTGTTCCAGGATTCCAAAAATTTATGCTGCCGGTTTTGCAGTTTTGCGCGGATGGCAAAGAGCATAATCTCCAGGAAATTGTGGAAGCCATGAAGCTGAAATTCAATATCAGTGCTGAAGACGCGAGTGAAATTATCTCGAGTGGGAAGCAGACAGTTCTAAATAACCGTGTGACTTGGACAAGGACGTATCTAATTAAGGCCGGATTATTAAAATTTACGCGACGCACCTATTGTTGTATTACTGATAGAGGTAGACAGGTCTTAAAAACCAATCCTGCAAATATCGACGTTCGCTTTCTAAAACAATATCCTGAGTTTTTAGAATTTCACACAAAGCGCAAAGAAAAACAGGTTAATGGAGCAAAAGAAGGATTGGAAAAGGAGCCGACTACACCTGATGAGCGTATGAATGAGGCTTATCAAGAGATCCGTGATAGCTTAGCGCAACAGTTGATTATCAATTTACTTCAATGTCCTCCTGAACGATTCGAACAAATTGTCGTTGATCTACTAGTTAAAATGGGATATGGTGGCTCGTGGTTGGATGCCGCTAGAGCGGTTGGACAAAGTGGGGATGAAGGAATTGATGGAATAATTGATGAAGATCGTTTGGGATTAGACTCAATATATATTCAAGCGAAACGCTGGCAGGATTCAGTTGGTAGACCGGAAATTCAAAAGTTCGTAGGTGCTTTGATGGGCAAGAAAGCACGAAAAGGGATATTTATCACCACCTCGGCTTTTTCAAACGAAGCACAGGCTTTTGCCAGGGGGATAGAATACCGCATTGTTTTAATGGACGGAAAAAGGCTTGCTAATTTGATGATCGACTATGGTATTGGCGTTTCCGATGTATCAACCTATCATATAAAGCGCGTTGATAGTGATTATTTCATAAGCGCATAGATAGGGTACTCTTCGAACTACATCTGTTCCAAATAATTCAAGCATTCAACTTATATACACACGCAACCCCCCTCCCGCTCCCCCCAAAACGAAATACAGTTTTGGAGGGAGAGAAAGCTTTGAGTCCTCCCCCCAAAAGCGTTTTTACTTTTGGGGGGAGTTAGAGGGGGGTGGGTTTGCTCCTGCAACACCTCACGGTTCGCCGCAATCGGTGAATAGATGCTGTGCCAGGGCACCCCTACCTGCCGTGCAAAAGCCCATCATCCCCAGCCATTCCCCCGGAGGGGGAATGGAGGTTAGGCGGTCATTTTCTGGTAGACCATCTGGTGCAGGGGGGCGGGGATGCCGGCGGATTGGGCGGCGCGCAGGACGTAGCCGCTGAAGGCTTCGACTTCGGTCTGGCGGCCGCGCTCGTAATCGAGCTGCATGGAGGTCTTGGTGCGTCCGGGGAAGGAACGGTATTTCTCCATCGTGGCCTGGGCAATGTTTTCCGGCAGGGGCACGCCCTGCGCGTTGGCCACCGCCGCCAGCTCGTCCAGCAGACCAGCCAGCAGCGCGGTGCGGTCCGGGTCATCCAGCAGACCGCCGAAATCGTGGCCGGTGAAGCACCCGGCGCTGGCCACGGGCTCGATGAACAGGTATTTTTCCCACACCGCCGAGCGGATATCCGCACGGTATTCGGCCGGGATGCTGGCGTTCTGAAACAGCGCTTCGATTGGGACGCCGCGCGCGGTATTGCCCTGTTCGTCGCCGAACAGCACCTTGCCCGGCCCGCTGACGTGGCGCACGATGCCCGGCTCGGCAACCACCGCGCTGATGTAAATGCACCCGCTGAGGATCTGCGCCCCCGGCAGCAGCACGCGCAGGCGTTCGCTGTTATCCACGCCGTTGAGCAGCGGCAGCACGGCGGTGTTGGCGCCAACCACCGGCGCCAGCATGCGAGCGGCGTCGTCCAGGTGGTAGGTTTTGGTGCACACCAGCACCAGGTCGAGCGGGCCGCATTGCGCGGGGTCGTCGGTGGCCAGCGCGGGGTGGACGCGGAACGGTCCGCCGGGTGTCTGCAGGGTCAGGCCGTGGCTGCGGATGGCGTCCAGCATCCCGCCGCGGGTGATAAAGGCGACGTGCGTGTCGAGCCGCGCCGAGGCATACTGCGCCAGGTACGCCCCGCAGTACCCGCCCACCGCTCCAATGCCGAGTATGGCGATATTCATAAAGACGCTCCTTGAATGATCATGGGAATTTTTGTGACGAGCAGTTTACCGCGAAGGTGCGAAGACCGCGAAGATAACGCGAAGAAAAAATTATAGAAGAATCCTTCGCGTTATCTTCGCGGTCTTCGCACCTTCGCGGTGAGGTTTGATTCGATAAGACATTTTCCTCGGGCTATCGTCCACAACCAGTTTCCTCTATTGTATACCCTCCCCGTGAGCCGCGCCGCGGGTTGGAGTACAATTGCGCTATACCGTTTGAAACGAGACCGCATGACCGCC
>CALDSL010000020.1 GCA_937920255.1 uncultured Anaerolineaceae bacterium
GGCAAAAATGTCTTAGCTTGATACGTATGAGACGCAAGATTTTGCGTCTCTACCGTTTAGGTACATCAATTTGCGCGGCCCGCTCCACGCGATTATCCTTAATCTACGACACGCTGGCAGCCACCTGCTCGCCGTACTGCATCAGGGCCTTGACCATTTCTTTGCTGCGCCCTTCGGCGTAGACGCGCAGCACCGGCTCAGTGCCGGAGGGGCGAATGAGCAGCCACGAGTCGTCCGAGAGGATGTACTTGACCCCGTCAGTCGAGCTGACCGCGACGATGCGCTCGCCGCCGATTTCGGCCGGGTATTCGTTGGTGAGTTTCTCGGTCATCTGGCTCTTGGACACCGGGCGGCCCAGGCGCAGATCGGTGCGCTCGTAGAACGCGGGGCCCACGTCTTCCAGCAGATCTTCCACCAGTTCGTGCAGGGTGGCGCCGCTGGTGGCCACGATCTCGACCAGCATCAAGCCCATCAGCACGCCGTCGCCCTCGGGGATGTGGCCCTTGAACGAAATGCCGCCCGATTCTTCGCCGCCCAGCAGCACGTCTTCTTTGAGCATGTAATCGGCGATGTGGTTGAAGCCGACCGGGGTTTCGTGCATCGGCAGTCCATAGCGCGCCGCCAGCCGGTCGATCATGCGCGTGGTGGACACGGTGCGCACCACCGAGCCGCTCCAGCCGCGCTTTTCCACCAGGTGCTTGAGGGTGAGGGCCATAATCTTGTGCGGGTCGATGAAGATGCCGCGCTCGTCCATCGCGCCGATGCGGTCGGCGTCACCGTCGGTGGCCAGGCCGAAATTGCCCAGCCCGTTGCACACCGCGCCGGCCAGCGCGCCCAGGTAGCGCCCGATGGGTTCGGGGTGCACGCCGCCAAAACCGGGGTTCATCTCGTTGCGGATCTCGGCCACTTCGCAGCCGGTGCCCTGCAGGATGCCGCGGATGACACCGCGCCCGGCGCCGTACATCGAATCGACCACAATGCGCGGCGGGTTGTCGGCGATGGCGTCGAAGTCGATCAGGGTGCGCAGGTGCTGGTTGTAATCCAGAATGGGGTTGAATTTTTCGATTAACTTTTGCGCGCGGGCCTGCTCAAAATCCATCAGGTTGGGGCCGCGCCCCAGGCTTTCGTTGTCGTTGAGGTAGACCTCCACGCGCCGGCACTGCTCAGGCAAGGCCGAACCGCCGTAGGCCGACTTGAGCTTGATGCCGTTGTAGCGCGGAGCGTTGTGCGAGGCGGTGATCATAATGCCGCCCATGGCGTGCTTATGCTGTACCGCGTACGAAATGGCGGGGGTGGGCACGTCGGCGTTGCTGAGGAAGACCTTGTACCCGTTGGCGGCCAGCACGCGCGCGGCTTCGGCGGCGTAACGGTCGGAAAGGAAGCGCGGGTCGTACCCCACCACCATCAGGCGCGGATCGGGCGCATCGGGCAGCGGCGTGCCGTTGTTCCAGTTCTCCGAAGCCACCGCGTCGGCGATGGCCTGCACTACCAGCCGCAGGTTGGTGAAGGTGAAAGTGTCTGAGATTACCGCGCGCCAGCCGTCCGTTCCAAAGTGTATGGTCATGCAAATGCTCCTCAGAAATTTTTTATCGTTATTCCGGTTGGAAACCTGGATTATAACCGATCTTGCGTCACCACTCCGGGGCGGGGGTGGCGGTGGTGAGCAGGTCGCGCACCACCCAGCCTTCGCGGCCGTCCGGCGTGCGAATGTGCACCCAGGTGACGCCGTCGGTGTAGACCGCGTCTGAAAGTACCACCACCAGCACGCCGTTGATCAGTGACGCCACGTAGGGCGTGTTGAAGCCTGGCGTTTCGTGCACGATCACCCCGCCGCCTTCATCCGAGCTGACAATGGCCCATACCGGGGTGGGGATGGGGGTGGTGGTGATGGTGGGCGTGCGGGTGGGGATGATGGTGTTGGTGGGGGTGCGCGTGGCCGTGGGCGGTTGGGGCGTGTCGCTGGCTGCGAGCGTGGCGGTGAACGCGGCTGCGCCGCTGGTCGCGGCTGGGGTCCGGCTGGCATCCGCGGCGGGCGGGTCCGTGGCTTCTGCGGCCGCGGCGGTGGCAGCCGGGGTTTGCGCCATGTTCAGCGGCGCGGCGGGCTGGGCGGATGCGCGCAGGAGCAGCAGCGCCAGCATCACCGCGGCAACGCTGACCAGCGCGGCGGCGGCCAGCCAGGCGGTGCGGCGCGGCCGCAAACCTGTTGCCACCAGCACCAGCGCCCCGGCCAGCGCGGCCAGCGCCACGTGCAACAGGTAGACCTGCAGGGCCGGGATCCACACGCCGGGCATGCCGCTGCCCAATCCAAAGCCGGCCACGCCTACTGGCAGGTAGAGTTCGTAGGCCAGGGCCACGCTGGTGACCAGCGGGCGCTGTTCCGGCCAGCGCACGATGGTGTAGGCCGTAAGGCCGGCGCCCAGCAGCAGCAAGATTACATCGGGCCACGAGAAACGCGCGTGATACAGCACCTGCTCAAATGTCAGGTTGGGGATCAGCCGCGCCAGCCAGCCGGCCAGCGCGCCCCACAGCAGCAGGAACAGGCTGCCGGTGAGCAGCGCGCCGGTCATGCGCGCGAAGAAGCGCCCCGAACCGAGCACGGTCGAGAACGCCAGCCCCGCCACCGGCCCCATAAAGGGCGCCAGCAGCGCGGTGAGCACGTAGAAGGCGGGCGCGTCCACCAGAATGGCGACGACCAGCGCCAGGCCGGACAGCAGGCTGAACAGGAAGAAGTCGAACGACGGCGTGACGCGGTGGGCCAACTCCTCCAGAAACGCGGCATGTTCCTCGCTGCTGGCAGGAAAGGCGATGCGGCGCGAACGCCGGCGGCGCACCGCGGCTTGAGACGTTTCGTCATCCGGTGGCAGGTTGGAGCCGTTGATTTCGCTCATTTGCGTAAGGTTGCCACGATCCTGAGGGGTTTTTCGAATAAAGCGAATGCGGAAAGAATATCGGGCACCACCAGGTCGGCGGCGGTGAGGGTCGAAACAGCCGCGCCCTCGGGCGAGAGCACGCACACGCCCAGCGCGGCGGCGCGCAGCATCCCGGCGTCGTTGGCGCCCTGTCCGATGGCAGCCACGCGGCCGGCGCCCAGGCGCTCGATCAGGGCGGCCTTTTGCGCGGCTTCGTTCCCAGGCGTCAGCCGCACGGCCTGGGTGTTGAGCAGGCGGTCGATTTCAGACTGCAGCCCGTGCGTATCGGCGGTGACCAGGTGGATTTGCAGCCGGTCGCGCAGATTGTTGATGGCGCGCGCCACGCCGTCGATCAACCGGCCGTCCAGCGTGAGCGTGCCGTTGACGTCGCAAACCAGGTGATCGAGTTGGATGGAATCGCGCCCAGGGATCAGGAGCTCAATCATATCTTCTATTATAATACAGTGTCTGAGGCCCTTCCGAAATCGAATTTGGAGATAACCAACCCTGATGAAATTGCAGCGTTCTTCCCGTTTCTTACCCGTATTTGTCGTTTTGCTGGTTTTGTTGTTTACCGCGGGCTGCGCCACGCCAACGCCCGCCACCCTTGAGCCGAGCGAGGCCGCCGACGCGGTGGCCACGATGGTGGCCGCCACCATGGCCGCCAGCGCGCAGCCGGTCCACACCCAGGCGCCAACGGCCGAGGAACTGCCCACGCTGGCATCCTCGGCTCGCGTGCTGGTGGTAACCGGCGGCGCTCCGCAAGCCCAGGCGGACGCGCTGGCCGGGGTGGTGCGCGAGCTGGCGGCGCAGGACGGGTTGAACGTGGAGAGCAAGAGCGAAATCACCCCCGGCGACCTGGACGGGAACGTGCGCGTGGTGGTGATGGCCGCGCCGCCCGCGAACCTGGACCAATTGCTCCAGGCGGGCAGTGGGACGCAGTTTGTGGTGGTCAGCACGAGCAGCGTGGCGCAGGAAGCCGCCAACCTTTCGGTGATCACCTCCAACCCAGCTTATGAGACCTTCCTGGCCGGTTATATCGCCGAGCTGATCACCGGCCGTATCGCCCCGGTAGCGCTGCTGCCTTCGGACGCCGGCGATACCGCCACGCTGCAAGATGCATTTCTGACCGGCGGGCGCTTCTTCTGCGGCGCGTGCCGGCTGCTGCCCAATTTTGAGAACGTATCGCCGGTGGTGGTGGCTCAGCCCGCCGCCAGCGATGCCGCGGCATGGAACGCGGCCATCACGCCGCTGGCCAAGTTCGGATTGGACGTGGTCTACCTGCCCGCCGAGAGTGCCAGCGAAGAGGTGATCGGGTTACTGGCGAACAGCGCACAGCGCGTGATCGGCAATTTTGACCCCCCGGCCGCGCTGCGCGGTAAGTGGGTGGCCACCGTGCGCGCCGACGCCGGCGAAACCCTGCGCAGCCTGTGGCCGGATCTGATGGCCGGCAACGGCGGCCAGCGCCTGGCCGCGCGGGTGGCGGTGACCGAGATCGGCGCGCAGTGGCTCACCCCCGGCCGCCAGCGCCTGGTGACCGAACTACGCGAGCGCCTCGAAAGCGGGGAAGTCAGCCCGCTGGAAGAAAAGTAACGGCCAATAGCGATTTTAGGCTTTGTAATAAGCTTAACTGCGAAGGGAACGCGAAGGAAATTATTAAGAAATACTTCGCGTTCCCTTCGCGCTCTTCGCTTCTTGGCGGTTTTGCTTTCCAATTTTATCACTCACCCCGGAATTCCTCCGCGGTGGCGTGGCCTTCCTGGCTGATGCCTTCGCGGCGGATCACTTTGAGCACGGTCAGGGCGATGATCTTGATGTCCAGCCACAGGCTCCAGTGATCCACGTACCACACGTCCAGGCGGAATTTCTCGTCCCAGGTGAGCGCGTTGCGCCCGTTGATCTGCGCCCAACCGGTGATGCCGGGCAGCACCTCGTGGCGGCGCGCCTGCTGGGCGTTGTAGCGCTCCAGGTAGGCGGCCAGCAGCGGGCGCGGGCCTACGATACTCATCTCGCCGCGCAGCACGTTGAACAGCTCGGGCAGCTCATCGATGCTGGTGGAGCGCAGCGTGCGCCCAAAGCGCGACAGGCGCTGCTCGTCGGGCAGGGGGCGGCCCTGGCGGTCGACGGCGTTGCGCATGGTGCGGAACTTATTCAGTGTGAACAGTTTGCCGCCACGGCCGGGGCGTTGCTGGCGGAACAGCACCGGCCGGCCTTCCTTGATCAAAATGATCAGCGCGGTGGCCGCCATCACCGGCGAGAGGATGACCAGCGCGGGCACGGCCAGCAGCAGATCCAGCAGGCGCTTGGAAACCGGCACGCGCCGGGGAGTGACCGGGTGCGCCAAGGGGATTACCCCTCGCCAAAATTGCTTTCGATCAGGCGGGTGAGCGCGGCCGCGGCTTCTTCTTCGTCCTCGCCCTCGATCTGCAGCTCGATCTCGTCGTTCTGATCCACGCCCAGGCTGAGCACGCTGAGGATGCTCTTGGCGTTCATCCACGAGCCCTTCGAGCCGTGCTTGCGCAGGCGGATCTTGCTCTTAAAGCTGCCAGCCGTTTTGACAAAATCGGTCGCGGGCCGGGCATGCAGACCCACTTCATGACGCACGACAATATGGAAATTCACCATTCTCCGCTGCCCTCCAGCTTGTGTATGGAATGGTTATACCAGAGAATGGCGCG
>CALDSL010000021.1 GCA_937920255.1 uncultured Anaerolineaceae bacterium
GTGATCGTGATGAACAGCTTCAAGACCGCCAGCCAGTGGTTCCCGCCGCGCCAGTTGGGGCTGGCCAACGGCCTGATCGGCGCCGGCATGGCGCTGGGTTTCTTCCTCGGCTCGCTGTTGAGCGCCAACGTGCTCTCGCCGCTGCTGGGCGGCTGGCGCATGGTGCTGATCGCCTACGGGCTGGTGGGCGCGACCCTGGCGGTACCGTGGGCATTCACCCGCGCCGCGCCCAACCTGGCGCAGACCACCGATGCTTCACTCTCGGTATGGCAGGCCATGCGCCACGTGGCCGGCGTGCGCGATATTCGCCTGCTGGGGCTGGCGCTATTTGGTATTTTTGGCGCGGTGCAGGGGCTGCTGGGCTACCTGCCGCTGTACCTGCGCAACCTGGGCTGGCCGCCCGCCAGCGCCGATGGGACCATGGCCGCGTTTAACCTGGCCAGCCTGCTGTTTGTGATGCCCATCGCGCTATATTCCGACCGGTTGGGGTCGCGCAAGCACCTGCTGCTGGCCGCGGCGGTGATCACCGCGCTCGGCATCGGCCTGTTGAGTATTGCCGGCGGTGGGTGGATCTGGGCGGCGGTGCTGCTGGCCGGGTTTGTGCGCGATGGTTTTATGGCCACGTTTATCACCATGGTGATCGAAACCGATGACATCGGCGCGCTGTACGCGGGCAGCGCCGTGGGCTATGTGAACGCCTTCAGCGGGCTGGGCAACGTTGTCGCCCCGCCGCTGGGCAACAGCCTGTCGGCGCTGGGAGCCGGCGCGCCGTTCGCGTTTTGGTCGGCGCTGGTGGTGGCGGGCACGCTGTGCCTGGCTTTGACCCGTCGCAAAAAGGTCGAGGCGGTCGCCCCCACGCCGGCGGATTGAAAAAGGGGCCGGCAACCGGGCGCGCAGGAACGCTTCCTGCGGTATAACTAAGGAGCGGCACCCAAATTCCAGCGGAGGCTTTGGACAAACCTATGTTTCGAAACATGCGACGCAAAAAACAACTGCTGCCAGCAGACGTGACCGAACGGATTTTGCAGACCGGCCTGGTGGGCGTGCTGGGCGTGAGCGGCGACGATGATTATCCCTATGTCGTGCCGGTCAACTATTCTTATGAAGCGGGCAAAATCTACTTTCACAGCGCCAACACCGGGCACAAGCTGGATGGAATCCAGCGAAACAGTAAGGTGTCTTTCTGCGTCATCGACCGGGACGATATCGTTCCGGAAGAATTCACATCCTACTTTCGCAGCGCCATCGCGTTTGGACGAGCCAGCATTGTGACCGATGAAGCCGTGAAGCAGCACGCTCTCGAGCTTTTGGCGCGCAAATATTCTCCCGGCCTGGAAGCCGAAGGCGCGGTGGTGATCCGCGACGAATGGAACAACGTGAGCATTGTCGAAATCGACATTGAACACGTCACGGGCAAAGAAGCGATCGAGCTGGTGAATAAAAAGGCCTCCTGAAATTTTTGGAGGGCCGGGCGGGATGATCGACAGGGTATTTTCTTAACTGCTATCGCACAACATGTAGTTTCTCAAAGTTCACCATCTGAAAACGTGGAGGGATCGCGATGATAGCCAGACATCAATTCGGTCGTACGGGGCATTTGAGTTCGCGCGTGCTGCTGGGGGCGGCCGCCTATTGGGATATGCCGCAGGCGGAAGTGGACGCTTCCATCGAGCTGGCAATTTCGTACGGGGTCAACCACGTCGATGTGGCCGCCAGCTACGGCAAGGCTGAAGTGCTGCTGGGGGATTGGATCGGGCGGCACGGCCGGCCGTTCTTTCTGGCCACCAAAACCGAGGGCCGCACTGCGATGGCTGCGCGGGAAGACCTGCACCGCTCACTGGAACGGTTGAAGGTGGATCAGGTGGACCTGTTGCAACTGCACAACCTGGTCGACCCCGACGAGTGGGAGACGGCCATGGGGCCTGGCGGCGCGTTGGAGGCGGCGATCGATGCGCGCGCGCAGGGGCTGGTGCGTTTTATCGGCGTCACCGGGCACGGCGTGACGGTGCCGGTGATGCATTACCGGGCGCTGGAGCGCTTTGACTTCGACTCGGTGCTGCTGCCGATCAGTTATGTGATGATGCAAAATGCGGAGTACTGCGAGAATGTTGAGCGTCTGTTAAATGTTTGCCGCCAGCGCGGCGTGGCGGTGCAGGCGATCAAGTCGCTGGTGCACGCGCCGTGGGGCGGTCACACGCCCGACCGTAACACCTGGTACCGGCCATTGGAAGATCAGGCCGATATTGACCGGGCGGTGCATTGGGTGCTGGGGTACGAGGGGGTGTTCCTCAACTCGGTTGGGGATGTGAATCTGCTGCCGCGCGTGCTGGACGCAGCCGACCGCTTCGCCGTTATGCCCAGCGATGAAGACATGCGCGCCCAGGTGAATGCGCTGGGGATGAAGCCGCTGTTCACGTAGGGCTTGAGGGTGCATCCCCGAAATATATTTGTAGGTTGGGTTGAGCGGTTTTTGCGAAACCCAACATCTTTGCGTCAACAGCCTGTCGCCCTTTGTGGGCCACGCAAAAAGATTTCACCGCGAAGAAGCGAAGAGCGCGAAGAAAAACGCGAAGAACAGCGATTTAAAATCTTCTTCGCGTTTCCTTCGCGTTCTTCGCATCTTCGCGGTTCGCTTATATGGATTATCATATAAGCAAAGAGCTACGAGATGCGTTTCGCAAGCCATCAAGTACGATCCGAAAGGCGGCGGGGATGCCGGAGATAATCGACTTAAGCCAGGAAATCTACGCGGGGATGCCGGTGTTTCCCGGGCTGCCGGAGGTGGAAATCTCCGTGCACGTGACCCACGAGGAGTGGGATGGGATCACGGACAGCGATGTGGTCTCGCCGGCGGTCAACCGGATGGTGCTGGGCGAGCATACCGGAACGCACGTGGATGCGCTCAACCACATGACGCGCGCCAACCGCGGGCAGTCCATCGACACCATGCCGTTAAGCCTGTTCTATACCGAAGGCATCTGCCTGGACCTTTCCCACAAGGGGCTGCGGGAACTGATCGAGCCGGCCGACCTGGTGCAGGCGCTGACCGCGGCCGGGCTGGAGATCCGCCAGGGCGACACGGTGCTGCTGTACACCGATCACTACCGGCGCGCGTATAACACGCCGGACTGGCAAAACGGGCCGGGGATCAGCGCGGCGGCCGCGCGCTGGCTGGGCGGGCAGGGCATCGCCGCGTTTGGGGTGGAAATGGCCTCGCCGGGTGTGCGCCGCGTGTCCAACAAGGAAGTCCACACGATCTGCGGCGAGATGGGCTTCACCCATTACGAAAATCTGATCAACCTGCACCTGCTGGTGGGGCGTGGGCGTTTTCGCTTCATCGCTCTGCCGCTCAAGATCCGCGGCGGCACCGGCTCGCCGGTGCGGGCCGTGGCGGTGTTTGAATGATTCTGGTTACTCTTTCGACCGGATCAGCCCGTGCTGCAGGGCGTAGCGCACCAGTTCGACGCGCGAATTGAGCTGGAGCTTGGTCATCACGCGCGTTTTGTAGGTTTCGACCGTCTTTTCGCTGAGGAACAGCTTTTCGGCCGCCTGGCGGTTGGTGTAGCCCATCGCCACCAGCACCAGAATCTCGTGCTCGCGCTTGCTCAGCGGGTCGGGGGCGATTTCATCCTCGCGCGCGGGCAGCATTTCACTGGCGGGCTCGTTTTCGAACAGGATGCCGCGGTGCGCCGGGTGCAGGTACGTGCCGCCCTGGTTGACCACGCGGATGGCCGAGAGAAGCTCGTCATTGGCCGCCTGCTTGATCACATAACCCAGCGCGCCCTGCGCCAGCGCCAACCGCAGGTACTGCTCGTCGTTGTGCATGGTGAGGATCAGAAACCGGCTGCGCGGCGATTTTTCCTGCAACAGCCCCAAACCGGCCAGCCCGTTCACCTCGGGCAGCGACAGGTCGAGGATCACCACATCCGGCTGCAGCCTGCCGATCTCCTCCACGGCCTGCGAGACCAGCGCGGCTTCCCCCACGACGTTCATATCTTCTTCGGCGTTGAGCAGCATGCGCATCCCCGAGCGCAGCACGGTGTGGTCGTCGACCAGGTAGATGCGAATGGGATCAGGCAGCATGTTTTTGCTCCCACGGAACTTCAATATAAATGGAAGCGCCCTTGCCGGGTGAAGATTCCACCGTGAGCCGGCCGCCGGCCAGTTCGGCGCGCTCTTCCATGCTGAACAACCCCAGGTGGCGGTCGCGGTCTTCCCGGCCGCGGATTTCTTTGGGGTCAAAGCCGACGCCGTTGTCTTCGATGATCACCGTCAGCGCGTCGCTGCCCTGGTTGAGGATAACGCTGGCGCGGGTGGCCTGGGCGTGGCGCACCACGTTGGTCAGCGATTCCTGGACGATGCGGTACACGGTGATTTCCGCGTCGCGGCTGACGCGGCGGCCGTTGCTGCCCACGATCTCGTAGTCGACGGCCAGGCCCAGGCGCGCCGGGCAGTCCTCCAGATAGCGCGTGAGGGCCGGGATCAAGCCCAGCTCATCGAGCAGGGGCGGGCGCAATTCCAGCGCCAGGTCGTGGATGGATGCCATCATTCCGCATATCGTCTCCGACAGATCCTGGATCAGGTCTTGTTTCTTGCTGCACGAATCGGTGTTTTCCAGCACGCGCATGCCCAGCAGCAGGGATGTCAGGTTTTGCCCCATGTCGTCGTGCAGCTCGCGCGAGATTCGGCGGCGTTCCTCTTCCTGCGCCGAGACGACGTTGTTGAGCAGCTTTTTCAGCATCAGTTCTTTGTTCTGGATCTCGTCCCACAGGCGCGCGTTCTCAATCGCCACCGCCAGTTGCGGGCCGATGGCGCGCAACAGATCCACGTCGGCCGGGCAGATCTGGCCGGGATGGTCAAAGGCGATGTTCAACTGGCCCACCAGCCGCGACTTGGTTTTCAGCGGCACCGAAATATGCCCAACGATCTTCTCCTCCGGCTCGCCTTCGATCAACAGCAGCGGGCAACCTTTGGCCAGCGCGTTGACGATGACGATTTCTTTGGTGCGGCGCACGCGGTCGCACACGCAGTGCACCAGGCAGGGCGAGGCCTTGCCGTCTTCTGTGTTGGAAAAGCACAGCCCTTTATAACCGGTGAAGGAAATGCAGCCGCCGTCTTTTTCATGCAGGCAGACCCAGCCGATGGAAGAATTCACCATCGAGAGCACGAAATCGAGCACGCCTTGCAGCGTGTCGGTCAGGTTGGCGCCGTTGCTGATGATCTCGAAAATCGAGGTCAGCAGCATCAACTCACGGTGCTGCTGGTCACCTGGGGGGGCAGGTTCAGAACGGTCTGGGCCGGCGGAAGAAGCTTCCATATGAAATCCAATTTTCAATCAAACAAATTATGGGAGGAATAGAACCGTATTCATTATATACATTATTTGCTTCATTTTGTCAGGTTTTTCCTGACATGTATATACGTTTTCAAAGAAAATATCAGAACCAGCCTGATAGAAAAGCCGTTTTCAAATGGTTAAGATAAACCATATCGCATTCTCACCATCATCTATATTGTGCGCTCTTTGTCTCTGGCCGGGGCCCGTCCCCCTGGCGCCGGTCTCCCCAGGATAGATCTCGATAAGGAACCAAGCCTATGATCCCAGAACAGCAAAGCGTTGAAGAGTCGTTGAGGAAACGCGGCGTAACCCGGCGTGACTTCCTCAAATTGTGCGCGGTGATGGCCGCCACGCTGGCCATGCCGAAAACGGTGCACGCCGAGATCGAGCGGGCGCTCTCGACCAACAAGCGCACACCGGTGATCTGGCTGGAATTTCAGGACTGCGCCGGGTGCAGCGAGTCGTTCTTACGCGCATCGCGGCCCTCGGCGGCGGAGGTGGTTCTGGAAACCCTGTCAGTGGACTACCACGAGACGATCATGGCCGCCTCCGGCAAGCTGGCCGAAGACGCCAAGGCCAAGACCATCAGCGAGGGCGGTTACCTGCTGGTGGTGGAAGGCTCAATCCCCATCGCGGAAAACGGCGCGTTCTGTTGCATCGGCGGGCGCAGCGCGGAAGACCTGCTGCGCGAGGCGGCGGCCAATGCCGTGGCGGTGATCGCGGTGGGAAGCTGCGCGTCGTTCGGCGGGCTGCCCAAGGCCGCGCCCAACCCGACCAACGCCAAGAGCGTGATGGAACTGATCACCGACAAGCCGGTGCTCAACCTGCCCGGCTGCCCGATGAACGTGGTCAACCTGACCGCCACGGTGGTGCATTACCTGACGTTTGGGGCGCTGCCGGCGATGGACGACCTGCACCGCCCGCTGTTTGCCTACGGCGCGCTGATCCACGACAACTGCGAGCGCCGCGGCCACTTTGACAAGGGCGAATTCGTGCGCGCCTGGGGCGATGTGGGCCACCAAAACGGCTGGTGCCTGTACCAGATGGGCTGCAAAGGCCCGCTCACCTCGCACAACTGCCCCTCCGTACGCTGGAATGACGGCACCAACTGGCCGGTGGGCGGCGGCCACGGCTGCATTGGCTGCTCGGAACCGGATTTCTGGGAGCAGGACACCTACGTGCCGGTGAAGCTGCAGGAAATCACCCCGCCCATCGCCTACGCGCCGGCGGGCGCGGCGCCAGAGGGCGTGACGCCCCAGGGCGCGGGTCTGACGGCAGGCGTGATCGGCGCGGTCGGTGGGGCGGCTCTGGCCTTTGGCTATTCGGTGCTCACCAACCGCACGCGCGGCATCCTGGAAGAAGCGCAAGAAGAAGAGCACGGTGAGGGCGCTTCGCCGCAGCCGAGTGCTCCGGAAGGAGGCTAACCATGCCTGTCAGCCGGAGAGATTTTTTGAAAATGGCGGGTTTAGGCCTGGTTGGGAGCGGCCTGCCTGCCACCCCGCTGAAGCAGATTGCCAGGAACGTCACGACCGACAATGCGGCATCGATGCTGTACGATGCCACCAAATGCGTCGGCTGCCGGGCGTGCCAGGTGGCGTGCAAGCAGCGCTCGGGTTTGCCGGCCGAACCGGACGCGCAGGGGTTGTATGAGACACCTCGCGACCTCAGCGCGAATACCTGGACGATGATCAAACTGGCAAAGGAGAACAGCGAAATCTCCTTTGTGAAGAACCAGTGCATGCACTGCCTGGAACCGGCCTGTGTTTCGGTCTGCCCGGTGGTGGCGCTGGAGAAACTGGAAAGCGGGCCGGTGATCTACCACCCCGAGCGTTGCATTGGCTGCCGCTATTGCATGGCGGCCTGCCCGTTTGGCATCCCCAAAAGCCAATGGGAGGAGAACCTGCCGCTGATCCAGAAATGCGACTTCTGCGCCGACCGCCTGGCGAAAGGCGAAGCGCCGGCCTGCGGCGAGGCCTGCCCGACCGGCGCGTTGATCTACGGCACGCGTGGGGAGATGCTGGGCAAGGCGCACGCACGCCTGGCGAGCGACAAGAACTATATCCAGGACGTGTACGGTGAATCGGAAGTGGGCGGCACATCCATGCTGTACATTGCCGGGGTGGGGTTCGATGCGCTGGGCTTCCCCAGGTTGAAAGACGACCCGCTGACGGCCATCACCTGGCCGTATATGAAGGCCGTGCCGGCGGTGATCGCGGTGATGGCTTCGTTGAGCACGGCCATCTACTTCCGCACCCACCGCGACAAGGGCAAACAGAACGGAGAGGAGGCGAGCGATGGCAGTAAAGATTGAGAAGTTGCGCCTGCGCCCGTACCCGTTTGGCCCGGGGATGAAACTGATTTGGGTTCTGGGGGCGTTCGGCCTGGCTGTGGCGGTGTACCGCTGGTTTGTGGGGCTGGGCCCCACCACCAACCTGACCGACGGCCGCGGCTGGGGCATCTGGATCAGCTTTGACATGATGAGCGGCATTGGGCTGGCCGCCGGAGCGTTTACCGTGGCCGCGGTGGTGTACATCTTCAACCTGGAGAAGTTCCACGGCATCGTGCGTCCCAGCATCCTGACCGGCTTTATCAGCTATATCCTGGCGGCCTTCACCCTGCTGGTCGATCTGGGCCAGCCGCAGCGCATCTGGCACCTGTTGATCTACCACAACATCCACTCGCCGCTGTTTGAAATTGGCTGGTGCGTGATGCTGTACACCACCGTCCTGGCGCTGGAGTTCAGCCCGGTGGTGTTCGACGCGCTGGGGATGAAAGCGCCGGTGAAAATCCTGCGCGCCATCACCATCCCGCTGATCATTGCCGGCATCACCCTTTCGACCCTGCACCAATCGACGCTGGGAACGATGCTGACCATCCTGCCGTACCGCATCCACCCGCTGTGGTACTCGCCGCTATTCCCGTTCTACTTCTTCCTGACGGCGGTGGCGGCCGGCATGGCCATGACCGTGTTCGAGTCGTACCACTCGGCGCGCACCTACGGCTACCCGTTTGAACTCAAGCTGGTTTCCAGCCTGACCAAATATGTGCCATACGTGCTCGGGCTGTACCTGGTGGTGCGCATGACCGAACTGTTCGTCACCGGCAATATTCGCCTGCTGCTGGCCAACGGCGCGCCGGCGGTGCTGTTCATCATCGAAATCATTGGCGGCGTGTTGATCCCGATCCTGTTCTTCGCCGACCCAAAGACGCGCAACGATCAGGACGGCATCACCTGGGCGGCATTCTTTACCATGGGCGGTCTGATTTTGAACCGCATGAACGCCTCACTGATCTTTATGGAAGGCGCGTTGTACTTCCCTTCGCTGTGGGAGCTGGCGGTATCGATTGGCCTCACCTGCCTGGGGATCATCATGTACGACGCGGCGGTGCGGATACTTCCCATCCTTCCCGAGACCAAGAAATCGCGGCTTGTGCAAGATTACAAACAACTGTAAAGGAGAGAACCGATGCCAAAGATTGCAATTGATCCCATCACCCGAATTGAAGGCCACCTGCGTATTGAAGTTGAGGTCGAAAATGGCCTGGTCACTAAGGCATGGTCTTCCAGCACCATGTGGCGCGGTATCGAGTTGATCTTGAAAGGCAGGGACCCGCGCGACGCCTGGACGTTCGCCCAACGCATCTGCGGTGTCTGAACGACGGTACACGCACTCAGCTCCGTGCGAGCTGTCGAAGATGCTCTGAAAATCCAGATCCCGACCAATGCCCGGCTCATCCGCAATATCATCGAAGCCATCCAGTATGTTCAGGATCATGTTGTCCACTTTTACCACCTCCACGCGCTGGATTGGGTGGATATCGTCAGCGCGCTGGACGCCGACCCTGAAGCGACTTCGCAACTGGCGCAGTCGATCTCGGACTGGCCCAAATCCAGCGCGGATTACTTCAAGGGCGTGCAGGACCGCATCAAGACCTTTGTGAGCGGCGGGCAACTGGGCATTTTTGCCAATGCCTATTGGGGCCACCCGGCCTACAAGCTGCCGCCCGAGGCCAACCTGATGGCCGTGGCGCACTACCTGGAAGCCCTGGACTGGCAGCGCGAAGTGATCAAGGCGCACGCCATTCTGGGCACCAAGAACCCGCACCTGCAGACCTATCTGGTGGGTGGCATGGCCAACGCCATTTCACCCAACAGCACCGCGGCGCTGAACGCCGATAAGATCGCGCACCTGCTGGGACTGTTCAAGACCGCGCGCGATTTCGTGGAAAAAGTCTACCTGCCGGACGTGCTGGCCGTGGCCCCGTTCTACCTGGAATGGGCCGGGCTGGGCGAAGGGCTGGGAAACTTTATGTCCTACGGCGATTTCCCGCAGACCGACACCATCTCCAGCAACGAGCCGGGCGAGCTGTTCATCCCGCGCGGGGTGATCCTCGACCGCGACCTGAGCAAAGTGCATCCGCTGGACGAGAAGATGATCAGCGAGTACGTCACCCACTCGTGGTATTCGTACACCGATGACAAAGACGGGCTGCACCCGTCGGTGGGCGAGACCCGCCCGAACTTCACCGGCCCCAAGCCGCCTTACGAGTTCCTGAACACCGAGGAAAAGTACTCGTGGCTGAAAGCCCCGCGCTACGACGGCAAGTCGATGGAAGTTGGCCCGCTGGCGCGCATGCTGGTTGCATATGCCTCGGGCAATGAGCGGGTGCAGTACTGGGTCAACGCGGTGCTGGGCAAGCTGGGCGCCGGGCCGGAGGTGCTGTTCTCCACGCTGGGGCGCATCGCCGCGCGCTGCGTGGAAACGGTGGTGATGGCGGAAAAGCTGGAAGAATGGACCATGGACCTGGCGGCCAACATCGCCAGCGGCGATCTGCGCATCCACGAGCTGGATCACTGGCACCCGGAAAGCTGGCCGGCCGAAGCGATGGGCTGGGGCTGGTCGGAAGCGCCGCGCGGCGCGCTGGGGCACTGGGTGCACATCAAGGACGGCAAGATCGTCAACTACCAGGCCATCGTACCCTCCACCTGGAACGGCTCGCCGCGGGATGCCAGCGATATCCCCGGCGCGTATGAGGCGGCGCTGGTGGGCACGCCGGTGGCCGACCCGGAGAAACCGGTGGAGGTGCTGCGAACGGTGCACTCGTTTGATCCGTGCATGGCCTGCGCCGTGCATATTCTCGATCCCGAAGGGAAAGAGATCAACCGCATTCAGGTTGTGTAGCCATGGGAAAAAATCTCATTCTGGGCGTTGGGAACCTGCTGCTGAGCGATGAAGGCATTGGCATTCACGCGGTGAAGAAGCTGCTGGAAACCGAACGGCTCCCGGAAGATGTGGAGATTATCGACGGCGGGACGGCCGGGTTGAACCTGCTGTACTATCTGGAAGGGGTGGATCGGCTGGTGATCATCGACGCGGTGGAAACCGGCGGCCCGCCGGGGACGATGGTGCGGCTGGCTGGGGATAAGATTCCAGCCTACATGGCGCTCAAAGTCTCGCCGCACGAGATCACCCTGCCGGATTTCCTGGCCGCCGCCAAGCTGCGCGACCTGTACCCACGCGAGGTGGTGGTATGGGGCATGCAGCCGGAATCGCTGGAGGTAGGCATCGATCTTTCGCCCAGCCTGGCCGCAAAGCTGGACACGCTGGTTGACCTGGTGGTGGGAGAGTTTGTGAACAAACCGGTTTGACGGCGAGGTTTTTTTTCTAGAAATAATGTGGGGCAGCCGGTTCTCGGCTGCCCCACATTGATTGCTTAGCGCTACCGGCTTATGGAAATTCGGATGTAGGGGTGAAGCATCCGGTCGAATCCTGCAGAACTGGACCACCCATCCATTCGGATGCTTCACCCAAGCCTCTTCAGGCTGCAGTGTGGGTCTTTCGGCAGTACCCGGGTGAAGCATTCGGTCGAACCAATGCGCGCCAAAAATCGACCGTCTCCGAATGCTTCACCCCTACATGTGCCGTTGCCGGTTCGACCCTTTTGCAGGAACCAAGCCGTGCGACCGGCTTATGCTACTCAACCGCCGTAATCGTCACCTGCAGCGTGGAACCTTGCGGCAGGAGGTTGAGCATCAGGCTCTGGCCGTCGCGCGACCAGCGCAGCATGGTCATGCCCGCGCTTTGAACGTCCTGTTCCAGCTTCCAGCCGGCGGCGGTTAATGCTTCCACGTAGAATTCCTTCACCGTTTCGGCGCCGGCGGAAATGTTGAGCATGATGAAATTATCCATACGCGTGACCACCGTCGCGCCAGGGTACTCGGGCAGATCATCGGGCAGCAGCGGCTGGCTGGCGTCCTCCGGCGGTTGGGGTTCTTCTTCCGTTTCGGTTTCCGCGTCGATGGGCGCGCCGGAAACATTTGACTGTACCGGCTGGCGGGTCAACGCGCTTTGCAGCACCACCTGCAGTCGCCCATTGCTTTCGGCAAGCTGGATCACCAGCACGCGCCCGCCGTCGCCGTACGGCTGGGCATAGGATACCACTGTGGCCTCAGACTCGAGGTCGGCCTGATCCGGCGCGGAACCCGGCAAGGCCTGCCAGCCCAGCGCGGTGAGCTGATCGTAGTAAAACGCTACCGCCTCGGCGCTGCTGGCGCTGGCGTAGTAGCGCTGGAAACCGGGCAGGTTGGTGGTGTCCGCTGCGCCGGGCAGGGCCGGCAGACCGGCCAGCACCGGCTGGCAGGCGGCCGGAAGCTGGACGGCGGCGCCCGGTTCGAGTGTATAGACCCAGCTTCGCGTTCCGCGGAAGCTGCCGGTGTCAATTTCGGCGGTCAGCGTGTATCCCAGCACCGCGCCGCCTTCCTGCGCGATCCATGCCTCGCCGCTGGCCGCTCGCAGCGTGCCATCCAGCGCGGCGAGGGAGGTTTGATCGAAGCTGTACTGCACGGCAGCCACCCCGCTGCGCATACCGCGCCCGGTTTCGGCCATGCCAACCGTGGTGGGCAAGCGCAGCGCCAGGTTGGGGTGCGCCGCGGTGCTGTCGTCGACCGGCTCGGCGCGGCAGGAGGCTGCTTCGCGCTCCTGCGAATAATGGTAGCCGTCCACAAAGGCGTCGAACAGGCTCACCGGCTGACCGCCGGTGGCGCTGGAGGTGACCCGCAGAGCGCCATCCGCGCCAGTGACCTGGCGCTCGATGCGCTGCGTTTCTTCGTAGGGGCTGCCGTCGAGCGTGCCGCGCAGGGTGATTTCCAACGTCTGGCGGTAGCCGGGGAGCGCGTCCAGGCCCTGCCCCGGCTGCTCCAGGTCGGCGTCGCCCTGGGGATCAGCGCCGGCGGGTTGGGCAGCAGGAGCCGGAGCGCTGGCGGTGGAAGACGCGGTCCAGACGGGCTGCGCAGGCGCGCTGGGGGCGGCGGGCGCGGTGGGCCCGGTGGGGGCAGTAGGTTTCGTGCCGCAGGCGGACAAAACCAGGGCGAGCAGCAGCGCCGCCAGCGCGGCGGCGGTGGAAAGAGAGCGGGTTGTTGTTTTCATGGCGTTAGCGAGGGATCAGGGTGAGGGTGGCGGTGTAATCCAGCGTTCCGGCGGATTGGACCATCTCCATTCCAACGCCTTTCAGCTCGACATTTTGCGTGCCGCCGCCGGTGGGGAAGGTGGCCTCGATTTTGGAAGCCAACGAAGGGTCGGCTTTGTTCATATCGGCGATGCCATAGCCATAGCCTTTTTCGCCGGATTCATCCACGCAGATCGACTCGCCGTGATAAAACGAGGCGCCGCGCTTTGGCAAAAACTGCAGGATCACGTCCAGCGTGTCGCCTTCGTCGGCGATCTTGCCATCGAGTTCAAACGGGCCACTCAAAATCAGCGGCGGCATGTAGTACTCGACGCAGATGGAGGGTTTCGAAAGCACCTTTTCTTCCAGGTGCCAGGTACCCTCGCCCTGGTAATAGGGCAGGCCCTCGCTGCGGTCGCGCTTCATGGTTCCCATACCGGTCACGTGGGTGATGCTCTGGAACCGTTCTTCATCTAAATCGGCGGTGAAGTGCATCACAGTGGTCACGAAGGCGTCGTAATCGCACTTTTCTTCGACCTCAAAACGCTCCTGGGTCTGGGCCAGGCCTTCGTTGACGATCAGCGTCAGGTTTTCGGTGCCAGGTTGGGTGGCGGTGTAGGTGAAGCTGAAATAGAACCCGTCATTGTATTGCGAGATTTCTGTGGGATCCACCACCCCAAGCTGGGCGTAGATCTTCAGATGGGTGGCCGGCAGCCAGGCCAGCGGCGGGGGCGGTTCGTCCATGTTGCTGACGCCGGCCGCGCCATTGATGGTCAACTTGTCGCCGACGCAAATCTTTTGGGGGATGCCGGAATGGATGAGAACACCGCCGGTGATGCGGTCATACGCCTGGGCGGTTTGTTGTGGCTGGAAGCCCAACAGGAGCGATACGGTGAGCATCAATGCAAGGGCAGGAATGTGCCGGGCTCTCATATTTTCTCCATGCGATGAAAGTGGGATGCGTTTGTGATCGTGCTGGGGATATAAAAAATTATAGCACGCGCGCGAAAACCAAAACCCTATTAAAATGAACAAAGTTCGTGATCGATTGCCGGTAAGCGCAGGGGGCCAACACCGATTTTGTCCCTTTTTCTGCTTTACCCCGTTAAGTCTATGGAATGCATTCACTTCATGTGCCGATCGGGGTAAAGGACGGATATGTTAGAGGTTTCTGAACTGAAAGCACAGCCTGGGTTCTCTTCCGAGCAACTTTCCCACCTTGCCGTGGATGCCAAAAGCGATCCGGCGGCGTTTGGCAGGCTGTACAACCAGATGGTCCAGCCGGTGTACCGCTATATTCGCAGCCGGGTATCCAGCCCGCACGAAGCGGAGGATCTCACCTCGCAGACGTTTATCGCCGTGCTGGAAGGCCTGCACGCCTACCGCGAGCGGGGATACTTTTCCGCCTGGCTGTTTCGCATCGCGCGCAGCAAGGTGATGGACCACTACCGGCGCAGCCGGGTGGAGCTCCCCCTGGAAGCGGTCGAAGACCACGTTGGGCTGGACGACGCCCTGAATGGGGTGGTACGCAGCGACCAGTTGGAACGCCTGGCGCGCTTGATCCGCGCGCGCAGCGAGGATGAGCGCGAGTTAATCCGGCTGCGCTATGTGGCCGATCTTTCCTACGCGGAAATTGCGCAAGTGCTGGGAAAGCGCGAAGGCGCCGTCAAAAAAACGATGTACCGCTTGCTGGCGAGCATCAAAAGCCAGATGGAGTAAACCATGAGCGATTTGCAGCCATCCGTTGAATTTGAAGACCAGGTGCGGCAGGCGGTGCGCCCGCCCGACGCCGACCCTGAATTTGTGCGCCGCCTGCGCGCGGAACTGGCGTCGCGGCCGGCGCGCAGCCACCCGCGTTTCGCCCTGCGGCCGGCGTGGGCGTTCATCGCCATCATGGCGGTGGTGATCGCCGCGGCGAGCCTGCCGGGCGTGGCCCAGGCGGTGCGGCAGTGGTTCGCGTTTGTGCCGGGGATCGGCCTGGTGCAGCCCAATGCGCCCGCCCGGATGCTCGACGTTCCGGCGGCGGTGACCCGCGATGGGATTACGCTGACGGTCGAGCATCTGCTCGTCTACGCCGACCGGACCGAGCTGGCCTACCGCGTGGAGGGCTTGGCGCCCGCGCCGGCTGTGAGCGGCGGCGAGGTGTGCAGCGGCGCGGAGATGTACCCGCGGCTGCGTCTGCCGGATGGCAGCGTGCTGGCCGCCGACCCGATGGGGTTGGGCGGCGCGCGCAAGGTCAGCGGCTACACCGCCGGGCATTCGTTTTCCTCCGGCATCCCCGCCGGGGTTAGCCGCCTGACGTTTGAACTCACCTGCCTGCAAGACGCGCCGCGCGGCGCAGCCCCGGAAGAATGGTCGTTGGAACTGCGCCTGGTTGCGATCCCGGAAGGCACGCAGGTGGGCCAGCCGCTCACCGGCGCGGAGACAGCCGCCGTGGAGCAGCAGGCCGGAACAGGGATCAACTTTGACTTCCTGGGCGGGGCGCGGCAGGAGGACGGTTACCACTTCTTCTTCCGCTTCTCCGCGCAGGACAGCCACCCCGATTTTCTGGCTGCGCGGCCGCGCTCGATGTACCTGCTGGATTCCAGCGGCGCGCGCATCGAACTGATTAACGCACGGCCGTGGTCGCCCTTTGATCGGGTGGACGTGTGGGAGTACCGCGCTGTGCTGCCGCCCGCCAGCGGCGAGATGACCCTGGTGGTGGATGGGGCTGAGCTGTTCTACCTGGGGCAGCATGCGTCGTTTGTCTTCGCGCCAGGCGCGGGCGCGCCCGTGGGCCAGACGTGGGAGATCGGCCAGCGCTTTAACATCGGCGGGCGTGACTTCCTGGTTGAACGCGCCGAGAAGATCGCGCTGGAAGGCCGCGAGGGTTTCCAGTTCACCGTCGCCGCCGGCTCCGCGCAGGAAGAAATAAGCGTGGACTTGATCGACATGCACTCCGCGCCGGAGTACAGCGTGTGGTCTACCACCGGCGACTCCGGGCTGGCGCAGCGCGTAACGGCCGGGTTTGTGTACGAGGGCGGGGTGCCGGAAACGCTCACCGTCACCTTTAACACCGTGTCGGTTGCGGCGGATGGGACCTGGCGGCTGCGCTGGTCCGCGCCGGAAACGCCGTAGGCGGAAGATCAGAACAAAAAGGCGGCAGGGCAGGCCAGCGGGTCTGCCCTGCCGCGGCGCAGGGTGGGGAAACATATGATGAAAACCCGGTTATTGTTGGCGAATCTGCTTTTATTGGTTTTGGTAACCGCTTGCGGCGGAGCACCCGCGCCGGCCGTTACGGTGGACACGGCCGCCATCCACACCGCGGCGGCGGCCACGGTGCTGGCCGGGATTGCGCTCACCCCCAGGGTGACGCCCATACCCACCTCCACCCCCACGCCCACCGCAACCGCGCCGGCGGAAGTCACACCCGCTCCCACGCCGGAGATCATCAGCCCGCCGCCGATGGCGGACGCGCCTGCCCTCGCGGTTTACCCGTCCGCCGGGGTCCGCGTGCTGGAAAGACCGGTAGGCGTCGTGCGCGACGGCATCACCGTGTCGGTGGATCAGGTGGTGGTGTACCCGGATCGGGTGGAACTGCTGTACACCGTGCGCGATATTCCCCACGATGTACTGTTCGAGCCGATGACCGACGATGTGGCTCTCTCGTGTGGCGGGTGGGACAGCTACGCTAATCTGGTGCTGCCAGACGGGCAGGTGATCCCCGCGGTTGATTACCTGCTGGACGGCAAAGCCTACGACACGATCACCGGGCCGTATGCGCGCGGTTTTTCCGTCCATCTCTTCCGCGCGGCCATCCCCGCGGACGTCACCGATCTGAAGATGACGCTGGGCTGCATCGGCCTCGCCCGGCTGGACCGCGCGCCGCTCAACTGGGAGATCCCGTTCCGGCTGGTACCCTGAGCCGCGGGAAGATTCGCAAGATCGATCCTTCCGCAGCCGGTGCCAGGTTTATGTATAATGAACCTGGCATTTTACTGTTCTCAATCGCCGGACGAACCGGTTCAGGAGCGAACATATATGAAGCGACAGCAGCTTGTGGACAAACTGGAAAAGGCCTGGGCGGCGTTTCAGGATTCGTACGCCGGGTTGAGCGAGGCGCAGATGCTCCAGCCCGGGGTCACCGGGGACTGGTCGGTGAAGGATATCCTGGCGCATGTGACCTGGTGGGAGGAAGAGGCGCTCAAGCATCTGCCCAACATTCTCAAAGGGGCGCGGCGGCCGCGCTATTCGGTGACCTACGGCGGGATCGACGCTTTCAACGCGCAGATGACCGGGCTGAAGCGCGACCTGTCGCTGGACGCGGTGCTGGCGCAGATGCAGGCGACCCACGCGCGGCTGCTGCAATTCATCGACAGCGTGCCGGAAGAGCACTTTGCGCGCGAGGGGGCGTTCCGCCACGGTCTGCGGCTGGACACCTACAGCCACTACCCGGAACACGAGCGCGCCATCCGCGCCTGGCGAGAACGAGAAGCCGGTCGCGCATAATGCGACAGGCGATAAAATTTCGTAGGGGCGGACCTGCGTGTCCGCCCGCTAGAACGATCATCATAAACAGCACAGGTAGGTATAAAATCCTACTTTCCGATCAATCATTGTGCCTATCACGGTTTTAATTTGCCATCCCCTCGGCGGGTGGACACGCAGGTCCGCCCTTACAAGTACGAACAATCATAAGGGTCTGCCTGTATGTCTACAATCGCGAACCGGATTGACCGCCTGCCATTTACACCCATGCTGCGCAAGGTTTTGCTGCTGACCGGTATCGGCTGGCTGTTTGACGCCATGGATCAGGGCATGGTGTCGGGGGTGATGGCGGCGATTGGCCGCGACTGGGCGCTGGACACGGCGCAACTGGGCCTGCTGGGCAGCGCGGGGATGCTGGGCATGGCGCTGGGAGCCGCGCTTTCGGGCATGGCCGCCGACCGCTGGGGCCGCCGCACGGTGATCATGGTCACCCTGATCATCTACGGCGTGGCCAGCGGCCTGTCGGGCTTCGCGGTCAACTACCCCATGCTGCTGGTGCTGCGCTTTGTGACCGGCTTTGGTCTGGGCGGTGAACTGCCGGCGGCGGCCACGCTGGTGAGCGAGTTCTCGCCCACGCGCATCCGCGGGCGCAATGTGATTCTTCTGGAGAGCTTCTGGGCCTGGGGCTGGATCGTGGCGGCGCTGGTGGCGTATTTCCTCATCCCCGATTACGGCTGGCGGGTGGCGTTCTGGGTGGGGGCGCTGCCGGCCCTGTTCGCGGCCTATTTCCGCAAGGCGGTGCCCGAATCGCCGCGTTACCTGGAATCGGCGGGCAAGGCCGCGGAGGCGGACGCGCTGGTGCAGACGATGGAAGCCCAGGCCGGCATCACCGCGAAGATCGAACAGGCCGCCGCCAGCGTGCAGGCCGAGGCGCAGAAGGCGCGGATCACATTTGCGGACCTGTGGTCGAAAAAATACCTGCGCAGCACGGTGGTGCTGTGGGTGATCTGGTTTGGCATCAATTTCGGCTACTACGGCTTCGTGCTGTGGACTCCCTCGCTGCTGCTGGGGCGCGGCTTTGACCTGGTGCGTAGCTTCGAATTCACCCTGATCATGACCCTGGCGCAATTGCCGGGGTATTTCAGCGCAGCCTGGCTGGTGGAGCGGGTGGGGCGCAAGGTGGTGCTTTCGGTGTACTTCGCGGGAACGGCGCTGGCGGCGTGGCTGTTTGGGCACGCGGCGACCACCACGGCGGTGCTGGTCTACGGCAGCCTGCTGTACTTCTTCAGCCTGGGGGCGTGGGGCTGCGTGTACGCCTACACCCCCGAGGTGTACCCGACCGCGGCGCGCGCCAGCGGCAGCGGCTGGGCATCGGCGTTCGGCCGGCTGGGGGCGTTCAGCGCGCCGTTCATCGTGCCGGTGCTGTACGGCGCCTACGGCGAGCAGAGCGGCTTCACCTATGTGTTCATCATGCTGACCGGGGTGTTCGCGCTGGTGTCGCTGGTGGTGGCCGTACTGGGCAAAGAGACGATGGGAAAAAGTCTGGAAGAAATCAGCGAGGGCGGGCCGGCCTGAGCAAGTTGGGAATGGGGTTGCTGTGTAGCGCTCAAACGGTGTGGAGTGCAGGTTAAGAACGACCCCCCTCCAGCTCCCTCCATCTTCAAAAAACGAAGATGTAGGGAGAGAACCCCCTCTATCCTCCCGCAAAAGCGTTCTTCTTTATTTGGTACTTCGCTCTTGTAGGGGCGACCGCAACCCACAGGGCAGGTGGTCGCCCCTACATGAAAGAACGCTTTTTGCGGGAGGAGATCATACGATTTATTGCCTGCGCAAGATCGATCGTTATACTTACAGCATAGAAACGTTGCGCTCCTCGCGGCATGTATCTTGTATGCGCATTTAACAGAAAGTTGGGTGGAAAAAGAGGCGGCGGCAGGATGGTATGGAATTCAACCCATAGCGCGCGTGTGGCAAGCGAGCAGCGTTACCGCGATTTGTTCGAGAATATCCCCATATGCGTTCTTGTAATCAACCTGGCAGATACGCCGGCCACGATCCTGGAGGTCAACCACCGTGCGAATACGTTTTACGGTTACCGCGCCGATGAGCTTTCCGGGCAGCCGGCCACCGTTCTGGTGCCGGATGAATCGCAGGTTCAGGTGCGTGGCGTGATGCAGCGTGTCCGACGCGGCGAGACGGTGCGCGCGGAGATGCTGAACCGGCGCAGGGATGGGGCGGTTTTTCCGGTGCGGGTCATTGCTGCCCTTGACCCGACCAATCCGGCGCGCATGATCGCCACGGTGGAGGACATGCGCGTGCAGATGCAGCGCCGCAACGACGTCGAGGCGATTGAATCCGAACGGCTGCGGATCGCGCATGAGATCCACGACGGCGTGGCCCAAAACCTGGCCGGGTTGCGCTTTAAGTCGGCGCTGTGGCACTACCTGGGGGACGGGGCCCCGCCGGAGATGCGCGCGGCGCTGGAGGAAATGCAACTTGTTCTGGCGGGCGCCATCGAGGACATTCGCCGCGCGATCTTTGCGCTGCGGCCGTTGGATATGGAATCGCAGGGCTTTCTCGCGGCGCTCACCCATTGGGTGACCGGGTTCGGCGGCCAGAACGGGCTGGATGTGCTGCTGAGCGTCTCCGGCGAGGTGGAGAGCCTGCCCGCGGATTACGAACTACCCCTGTTTCGCGTCATTCAGGAGGGTTTAAATAATATTCGCCAGCATGCCGGGGCGGGCACCGCGCTGGTGCAACTGGCGGTGGAGCCGGATGGCGGAGTGACCCTGGCACTGCGCGATAACGGCCGCGGCTTTGACCCGAGTCATTCCAATGGGCAGGACCCCTCGCGCCATTTTGGGCTGCGCCAGATGCGCGAGCGCATTTCCGACCTGGAAGGCACGCTCGAAATTCACAGCCAGCCCGGCGCGGGCACGGAACTGCTCATCCGCCTGCCGGGCGACGGGCGTGTTGCCGGCGGGCCGTCAGATGGCAGGCCGTGATATGACCGCGGTTCGCATCCTCATCGCCGACGATCATACCCTGATGCGGCAGGGCTTGCGCCAGTTGTGCGAAGGTCTGGGCGGTTTTGCCGTGGTGGCCGAAGCCGAGAACGGCATACAGGCGGTGGAGCAGGCGCGCGCGGCGCAGCCGGACGTGATCCTGATGGATATCGTCATGCCGGATGTGAACGGGGTGCAGGCCATCCGCGATATTGTGGGTACCACACCGCTGGCGCGCATCATCGCGCTGACCATGTACCGCCAGGAGCAGTACATGCTGGATGCCATCCGGGCGGGGGCGCGCGGGTACCTGCTCAAAACAGTGGACGCGCGTGATCTGATCGCCGCGATCGAAGCCGTTCAGCGCGGCGAGTACCTGATCGACCCGGTGATCGCGGCGCGCGTGCTGAGCGAGTTCCACCTGCCGGTGCAGGAATGGCGCATCGAGCGGCTGACCGAGAGCGAGATGGCAGTGCTGCGGCTGGTGGCGCGCGGCGTGGAAAACGACCAGATTGCCCACCAGTTGAATTACTCGATTTACACCGTGGCCAACCGGCTGCGCACCATCTACGAAAAATTGCAGGTCACCAACCGCACCCAGGCGGCGCTGTACGCGCTGCGCCAGGGGTGGGTGACGCTGGACGAACCGCCTTCCGAAGCGTAGCTTTTTGCCGTATTTACAAATTCTTGTAAAGAATCTGCTCGAAAAGCAGATTACTTTGTGTCTATTTCCGCGCCTGTGGACTGCGTAGTATCAGAATATCGGCTTTTTCCATTCGCGGCAGCACGCTTCGACCGTGCAAATGCGATGAATCGTAACAGGAGAGGTGTTCTGTGGATTATGTCAAAAACCGCAATCTTGTTGTGCCTATGTCTCAGGATGAGGTATTGGCTCTCGACAATATCTGTCCCTCGGAAGACCGTCGCCCATTTGGGAAGGTGACTGCATCCTCCCGCTCATTCTGGTTGGAGCACGATCCCCAGGGGGATTCACTGGTGGAGTTGACGCGTTCCTCCCTGGCGGAAGGGGCGTTCGAACTGGCGACCAACGCGGCGATCAACTATGGCCTTCCGGTGCAGCGGCTGGTGCAGGGAGAGAAGCTGCAGGTCACGCGTGAGCGCGACCGTGACCGTATTAACACGGTCGAATCGTTTGTGCCGGAAGGCATGCCGGTAGCGTATCATCCCAAGCTGACCAGGGGCCTGAAACGCTCGCTGGGTCTCAAGGCAGGCGGTGGGAAGGTCCTTCTCAGCGAAGAACCGCACATTACCATCCACGGCGTCGAGTCGCGCCAGTTTCTCTACCCGGATTCCTATCCGTTCTCGGCGGTCTGTAAGCTGATCATCGACTCGCAGGCCAAGCCGGGCGGTCCATGGGGCAATCGCACCGAGGCTACCGGATTTCTGGTGGGGCGGCGCTCGTTGATGACCTCCGGCCATGTGCATCCGGATTTCTCGGGCAACGCCTGGCGCATCAAGGTCATACCTGCCTGTTGGGCCGGCCGCTCCGTCTACGGCATGGGATACATTACCTATGCGCGCAGCGCGTACTACTGGAACTATGATAGCGGCAGCGACTTTATGGTGTGCGAGCTGTACGATGCGATTGGCGACGATCTGGGTTACTTTGGAGCGGTCAATTACCACTCCAGTTGGGAAGACCGGTCGGTGTGGAGTATGGCCGGGTATCCCTACGACCGCAGCCTGACCTCCCTTTCGTATCAAAGCGGGATCAGCGTGCGGGATGATGACGACGGTGACGATATCAATGTCGGGGGCAACTCATACGATACGACCCAGGTCGAAAACGATGCGGACGAAGCCAGCGGCGCAAGCGGCTCGCCCTTGTTCGCGGTATTCAATGGCGACATCCTGGCAGTGGGTGTGCACAGCGGCGTGGAGTATGACGGCACGTTTACGGGCACCGAAACGTTATCCTGCGCTGCGGGGGGTGACGGTTTTCTCGAGGTGATCCGCTGGGCGCGCAATCAGTGGGGATAACAAAACTTGTTGTTGGTTATGAAAGGATAAATGGCAATGAGTATTCAGGAATCCGAAAAACAAACGGCGACCAACTATTCGCATAAAATTTCGGCTGTTGTGGCGGCGCTGCTTGGCGGCGGCCGCGAAGACGACAACAACCCACTGCCTCCCGGCCCGTGGGATCCGGTGATCCGCAGCGCGCTGGAGCGATCCGGCATTTATCGCCTATTCACGCCGGCCCAGTCGGGATTTCGCGCGCAAGCCGAACTGTGGAGTCTGGTATTGGCGACCATCGCGGCGAAGCACCCGGAAATCTGGGATGTGATTGGCGGGGATGGGCGGCTGGAAAAAGTGGGTCTGAACCCGCAGCCCTTGCCGCCCCGCTATGCCTTTATGCAAACCCTGGCCGAGACGTTGATCCAGCGCGCGGAGTTGATCCAGGAGGTCAGCGGGGCGATGGTCAACG
>CALDSL010000022.1 GCA_937920255.1 uncultured Anaerolineaceae bacterium
TGGCGGTTTCGGTGATGTTCTTCAGCCAGATATCGCTGCGATTAGAGGATCGAAAACCGCTGGCATGGTTGTTGAGTGCCCCACTGGTAGGGATGGGTGCGGTGATCGCGTACAGCATCGCCACAGCGGAGGAACTTGTATTTACCACCGAATCTAATTTCATCACCAGCGGCGGGTTCGGCCCCAACCAGGTTTCCGCGGTGCTGGGGTTGGGCGCGCTGATGTTGGTGATGCTGGCCATCCAGGAGCGGAGAAGCCGCTGGCCGGCGCTGGTGGTTGGGCTGGGGCTACTGACGCTCAGCGTGCTCACCTTTTCCCGCGGTGGTCTGTATAATCTGGTCGCCGCGCTGTTGTGCAGCGCCGCCGTATTTCTGCGCGATCCGCGGCGGAGGATGTCGTTTTTGGGGATCCTGGTGATTGGGCTGCTGGTCAGCGGTTTTTGGATTTACCCACGCCTGAACGATTTTACCGGCGGGATGGTCACAAACCGGTTTACTGACACGAATGCGACGAACCGCATGGACATCATGCAGGCTGAGTTTGATATATGGCTGCAAAACCCGATTTTGGGAACCGGGCCTGGGATGGGAAAGTTTGGCCGCTATGAAGAGCTTGGGTTCATGACCGCGTCGCATACGGAATATACGCGCATGGTGGCGGAGCACGGCATCCCCGGGCTGCTGGCGCTGGTGCTGCTGCTGGTGATGGCATTGCGGGCGGTGCGCACTGCGCCGCCAGGGCTTCCGCAAGCGTGGGCGGTAGCAATGGCAGCCTGGCCGTTGATGGAAATGACCCACGCTGCCATGCGAATTGCCGCGATCGGATTTATCTTTGGGCTGGCAATGGTTGGCCATGCCGAGTCCCAGCGGGAGGATCATGAAGAGGCGCAGGCTTCTGCTCATTAATAACTTCCTGCGGCGCGGCGCGTCCTATTCCACCAGCGCCGAGCTTGCCGAACAGCTGGCAAACCGCGGCTGGAGCGTAACCTGCACTTCGCACTATGAAAACAAAATTCTGCGGCTGGCGGATATGCTGCTCACCTGCCTCCGCGCGCGCAGCCGGTACGATGCCGCCAATGTGGCCGTCTTTAGCGGCAGTGCATTTCTATGGGCCGAAATGACCACCGCCCTGCTGGCTGCGCTGCGCAAACCGGTGGTGCTGACCTTGCATGGCGGGAACCTGCCGCAGTTCGCAAGACGAAATCCCGGGCGCGTGCGCCGTTTGCTAGCTCGCTCACATGCGGTGACGGCGCCGTCCGCGTACCTCGCGCAGCAGATGGCGCCTTACTACGATAAAATCAAAATCATCCCCAACGCGCTAGACCTGAGCCGGTATCCATTTCGCCTGCGCGAGCGGGCTTTGCCCCGCCTGGTGTGGTTGCGCGCGTTTCACGAGATTTACAACCCCATGCTGGCGCCGGCAGTCATCGCACGGCTGCAGATTGAGTTTCCAGAGATTACCTTACGAATGATCGGCCCGGTAAAGGACGGCAGCTTGGAGAAGACTCTGGCTGTGGCAGAAAAGCTTGGGGTGCGTGATCGGATCACCATTATCCCCGGCGTGCCGAAAGACGCCGTGCCAGCGGAAATTTCGAGCGGGGATATCTTCCTTAACACCACTAATGTCGATAACCAACCGGTCAGCGTGCTGGAAGCGATGGCTTGTGGCCTGTGTGTAGTCTCAACCAACGTAGGCGGGTTGCCGTATGTGGTCGAGGATGGCGTAGATGGCCTTTTATGCGCTCCCAATGATGCGGAGGCGATGATCGAGCTAGTCCGACAAGTGTTGATGGACACTGCGTTGGCTGCTCGCATTTCGGTAAACGCTCGCGTGCGTGCCGAACAGTGCGGATGGGCAACTATTTTGCCGCAGTGGGAAGACATCTTTCAAAGGGTGGTTACATAACATATGTCTGTATTTGATAAGATTTACAGTCAATCGCCGGTTGCTCTACAAAATCTTTTCTTTTCTGCTTACGGGATTTACTGGAAGTGGCTTCGTTTTGGTGGAAGTTTTCCTCAATATGTACGAGATTATCAAAACCGTGAATTTTGGAATATGGAAGAGTGGTCAGAATATCAGCAAAAGCGTCTTCGAAATTTATTAACCGCAGCCAGCCAGCACGTTCCCTATTATCGTGATCAGTGGACAGCAGCGCAGAAAAAAAGCGCATCTGTTGGAGATTTAAACGCTCTTCCGTTACTCGAAAAGAGCGAAATTCGCGGAAACGAGCGCTCCTTTTTGCGTGATGATATGCATCCAAGGCATATTAAGTTTTTTGCCACCAGTGGTTCGACTGGAACGCCAATCAAAACCATCTGGACACCGGTGGAAATCCGTGATTCTCTTGCAGTGCGAGAAGTACGTTCCGCAAATTGGGCAGGTGTTAGTTTTTGTCAGCCGCGTGCTACGTTTTCTGGGCGCATGATTGAACCTGATCCGAACAGTAAAGGGCCCTTTTACAGATTTAATGTAGCCGAACAACAGGTTTATTTTTCAGCGTTCCATCTGCGACCCGATACAGCCCGATATTATGTGGATGCATTGCATCGGCATAAAGTGGTTTGGATGACCGGTTATGCCGTATCCTTTTTCTTGTTGGCCCAACTGGTTTTAAAGCAAGATTTGCTGGTGGAAGGCATTCGCGCGGTTATAACCACCAGTGAAAAACTGACGCCTGAAATGCGATCTGCGATGGAACGAGCTTTTCACTGTCCGATTTTTGAAGAATACAGCACCGTTGAAAATGCGTTGTTTGCCAGTGAATGTGAACGCGGCCGCCTGCATGTGAGCCCTGATGTAAGCGTTGTCGAAATACTGCGCCCAGATGGAACAGCTTGTACTGCTGGAGAACCTGGGGAGGTAGTAACCACTTGTTTGATGCGCGATTATCAGCCGATGATCCGTTTTCGCCTGGGTGATGTAGCGGCATGGAGCGAAGAGGTGTGCCCATGCGGCCGTTCGATGCCTGTTATTCAAGAAGTTGTTGGACGTATTGAAGATGTGGTGGTGGGGCCGGACGGCCGTCAAATGGTGCGTTTTCACGGAGTTTTTACCAATCAGCCCCATGTGCTAGAAGGCCAAATTGTTCAGGAAACACTTAACTTTATTCGGGTATTAATTGTGCCGATCAACGGTTTCGATGATGCAGACCGAGATACTATTGTGGCGCGTCTCCGGCAGCGGCTAGGAGATGACATGGAATTCAACGTTGAACTCGTTGATACTATACCACGCACAAAAGCCGGCAAGTTCCAGGCGGTTGTTTCAAAGCTCAAGGGTCATGTGCCTTGAATGTAAAAAACATAACCCTCAAGAACTTACCAGAATTAAGCGCAATTCATATAGCTGCCTTTCCTACCAGTGCATTAACACAGCTTGGGAAAGAGTCTGTAAGCCGCTACTACGAGTGGCAGCTCACCGGTCCGCATGATTGCCTGGCAATAGGCGCTTTTGATGAGCACGGCCGCATGTTGGGCTTTTGTTTTGGCGGCGTTTTTCGTGGGGCGCTCTCCGGGTTTGTGCAAAAGAACCGCAATTTCCTGGTGCTTCAAGTGCTGCGCCGCCCCTGGCTGATTTTCACCAACTCGATTTTTCGCGACCGACTGCGTGTTGGTCTGCGTGTTGCAAAAAAACGCAGCGCCCAGCCTGCAGTTTCTTCTGATCGAGGCATGGATCGTCCGTTCGGTATCCTTTCGATCGCCATCGATCCGGTAGCCCAGGGGAAGGGGGTCGGGCAGTTGTTGATGCAGTATTCTGAGATCTATGCCCGGCAAAATGGGTTCACATCGATGGGGCTGACCGTGGCTGTGGACAATATACAGGCAATCCGGTTCTATGAAAAAAGCGGATGGGTCAAAAAGAGCGATGGTGCAACGTGGACAGGCGCAATGGTGAAGGCGCTATGTTAAAGTCTGACGATACACAGTTGGAAGATGTCCCATTTGTGTCAGTCATTGTACCCATCCGTAATGAAGCGCGGTATATCCGCGGTTGCCTGGAGAGCATCACCCGGCAGGATTACCCGCATAAACGTATGGAGATCCTCATCGCTGATGGGATGTCCACCGATGGGACCTGCGAAGTTGTTCAGTCGTATGCGGAACTGGATATACTCATGCACTGGGTGTACAACCCCGGGCGAATAGTTCCTACGGGTATGAACTTAGCCTTGCGACAGGCACGAGGCGATATTTTGGTGCGGGTGGATGGTCATTGCGAGATCGCGCCTGATTACATCTCGAGTTGCGTGAAGCATTTGCAAGACTCCGATGCTGATGGGGTAGGTGGGTCGATGGATACGATCGGAGAAACACCCCTGTCCGAGACCATTGCGGTGGCAATGAGCAGCCCGTTTGGGGTAGGCGGTTCGGCATTCCGCACGGTACGCGCCGTCACCATGTATGCAGACACCGTTCCATTTCCTGCGTATAGCCGGGATATTGTTGAGCGGGCTGGGTTGTATGATG
>CALDSL010000023.1 GCA_937920255.1 uncultured Anaerolineaceae bacterium
GCCGTGATCGTGCCGGCATCCATGCCGTAGGCCGTCTTGAACGCAGCGTCAAACGCGGTGCGCGCATCCGAGGTGGGCGGAACCATGGTGGTCGAGAACGCGCCTTCGCCATTCTTGCCGGCTTTGGTCAGGAAGTCGGTGCCAAAGATGCCGTCACCGCCGAAGAACTTGACGTTCTCCAGGCCAGCCTGTTTCATCTGGTTGACCAGTACCGAGGCTTCCGCGTTATAGCCGCCGAAGTAGATCGCTTCCGGCTTGCTCGAGGAAATGGCCGCCAGGGGAGCGCTGTAGTCGCCTTCGCCCGGGGTGATGGCTTCCATGGCCACAACCTCGCCGCCAGCCGCGGTGAAGTTATCCTTTACGCCATTGGCGATGCCCTGGCCGTAGTCGCTGCCGTCATGCATCACAGCCAATTTCTTTACGCCGAGAGTGGTCGAGAGATACGCAGCCGCGGCCTTCGCCTGGTCGGCGTCGGTGAACGCATTGCGATTGAAGACCTTCGAGCCTTTTGCGGTCAGTTCCGGGTTGGTGGCCGAGGGGGACATCATCGGGACGCCGGCCTTTTCAAAGATCGGCATGGCCGCGGACGAATCACCCGAGAACGCAGGCCCGGCGATGGCGACGAAGTTCGGGTCGGAGACCATCTTGTTGGCGACCGCAGCGCCGCCTTCCGCCGACGCGCCATCGTCCTGGGCGACCATTTCGATCGTCCAGCCGTTGATATCACCCGCGTCTTTGATCGCCAGCAGCATCGCGTTCACCTGGTCCTGGCCGTACGCGGCGTAGTCGCCGGCCAGCGGCCCAGCATACCCGACCTTGACATTCTGGCCCTTGGCAATCACCGCGCAGCCGAACGCGTCGGTGGTGCAGACTTCCGGCCCGCCGGCGCTGGCTTCCGGGGCGCTTGGGGCTTCCGCTGCCGGGGCAGGGGTAGCTGGGGCAGCAGGCGCGCAAGCCGCCAGCAAGAAAACCATTAAAACCAAATACAGCACGCTTCTTTTCATTCATTCCTCCAGTCAAAATAGTTGGGTGGACAAACCGAAAAGCAGGGCGAGAACCTCATGTTGCCGCGCAACAGAGGGAATTGCATCATGTAACAGCAGCGCGCGTGGCCGGATAGTGCAAGTACCGTTCTTCGCTCATCACGATGCGAATGCGTTCCACCGTCTGCCACACATCCTCGAACGACGTGTACAGCGGCGCCAGGCCCAGGCGCAGGTTATCCGGCTCGCGGAAATCGGGGATGACGTTCATCTCCTCGATCAGCGCGCGGTTGATCCGGTAGCCTTCGGGGTGGCGGATGCTCACATGTGAGCCGCGCATTGCCGGATCGCGCGGCGTGCCAACCTTGAATCCGTAAGGCGTGAGCACCTCGTCCACCAGTTCGATCATGTAGCTGGTGAGGGCGATGGATTTCTTGCGGAGCCGCTCCATGCCCACTTCCGCCAGCAGTTCCACGCCGCTTTCCATCGCGAGTACGGACAGAACCGATGTCGTTCCGGTGATAAAGCGGCGAATATTCTCTGCCGGCTGGTAGGTGAGGTCGAAGGCAAAGGGTTTGTTGTCGCCAAACCAGCCCCAGATCGGCGAAAGCGCGCTGCTCTGCAGGGCTTTATTGACATACAGAAATGCCGGCGCGCCCGGCCCACCGTTCAGGTATTTATAGGTGCAGCCCACGGCAAAATCCGCGCCCCATTCGTCCAGCGCCACGGGCACAGATCCGGCAGAGTGGCTTAAGTCCCACAACACCAGCGCGCCTTTTTCGTGCGCGTAGCGCGTGACCGCCGCCGCATCGTACATAAAACCGCTTTTGAAGACCACATGCGAGAGGGTCACCAGCGCGGTGTCTTCATCGATCTCCGCGAAGACGGTTTCCATATCGACCGTCATGTCATCCTTCGATGGCATCAGGTGGATCTGGTAGCGGTCCTTCAGCACATGGTTGCAACCCTGCAGCACGTACAGGTCGGACGGGAAGTTGAAAACGTCCGTGACGATCTTCTGGCGCTCGGGGCGCAGCATCAACGCCGCCATCACCAGTTTGTAGAGGTTCACCGTGGTCGAGTCACTTACGGCCACCTCGCCGCTGCTCGCGCCGACCAGCGGGGCGATCTTGTCGCCCACGCGGGTCGCGGCGTCAAACCAGTTCTCACCCCAGGAGCGGATGAGCGCCGTTCCCCACTGGTCCTGGATCACATGCTGCATCCTTTCGATGGTTCGCAATGGCAAACGGCCGAGCGAGTTGCCATCCATGTAAACCAGGTCGGGATCTGTGTTGTAAAACGCTTCGCGATAGCCTGCTAATTCATCCTCGCGATCAAGTTGTTGCGCATACCCACGGGTTGGTATCAAGTTTCGCTCCCTATAAGATCGGTTTCCCTGTAGTTAATCCGCGAAATGCGAATAGGTGCCATTCGCCAGCCGTTTTTTGCCTTCGTCCAGCAAATCTTCGGGGATGACTTTGAAGGTTTCGCCTTCATCCCGGTTCTGGGGCATGCGCGGAACATCGCCATCCACAAAAGCCCGCAGCGCGCGCGCCATCAGTTGAGCAGACAGGCATCCGACCCGGTAGTTGAGCGTTTCGTACGTGTCGGAGCGGTAGACGGGCAGTTCTTCGCGGTAGATGATGTCGCCGGTGTCAATGCCCGGGTCGATAAAATGGACTGTCGAACCGACTTTCATGTCCTTATACAAGGCCCACCCCACAGACGCCGAGCCGCGCAGCCACGGCAACAGCCCGGGGTGTGCATTGAGGGTCGCAACCGCTGGTACTTCCAGAATATTGTTCTTGATGATGCGCGTGCCACCCAGTACCAGAATATCGGGTTTGTTGGCTTCCAAGATTTCCTGGCAGTTCTGGTTGTTATGATTGGAAACAGAATACATGGGAACGTTTTTCCCAACAATCAGTTGGTTCATGCGCGGTGGCAGCGGTTGGCCGGCCATGCGCATCAGGAACTTCTCGCGTTCAATATCGCCCACATTGGATACTTCCTGGATAATGACGCTTGGCACGAAATCGTGTTCCAGAAGGGCGTTCAACATTTCCCGTCCGTAAGGGTGCTCTTCCAATACCAGATAAGCAAAATGCACAGAAGCCATATTCAATTTTTCTCCAGGGGGGTGCAGGGTATATTCCGACTACTATTAATTATATCGGACGATATATCATATAGGATATATGCCAAAGATAATAACTATTATCTGATAATACTTACTTGCTATTTGCCTTGGAATCCGAAAACCCTGGCGTCTCATTTGAGCCAGGGTTTTCGGAACATCAGCAGCTTTCGCTATAGGTTCGCTTCTATGGCGTTGCCACAAACAGGAAAATCACCAGGGGAACAATCAGCACCAGGCCGGCCAGGAACATGAGCGTGTACAGCCGCGTGTCAAACTTGAGATGCATGAAGTACATCACCACCAGCGCGGCTTTGGCCACTGCCAGAGCGATGAGCAGGCCGATTTTCAGCCCGCCGGTCAGGTAGCTGACGCCTACTTCGATGGCGGTCAGCACAACCAGGGCGATGAGGACTATCCCGTAGCGCGGGGCGGCGTGTCGTTCTTCAGGGGAAGGGCGTTCAGACATTTTCCGCTCCTAAATCAGGTAGAACAGGGTAAACAGCACGATCCAGACCACGTCGACGAAGTGCCAGTACAGCCCAAACACTTCCACGCCATGAAAGCGCTGCTTGCTGTACGCGCCTTTGCCGATGCCGATCAAAATGAAGATCACCCACAGCAGGCCGATGAACACGTGGGTCCCGTGGATGCCGGTGGTGGTGAAGAACGGCGTGCCAAACGCCGAGTCGAGCCAGATGCCGTGGTTGCGCAGCTCGATCCACTCGTAGGCCTGGCCGCCGAGAAACAGCGCGCCCAGCACCAGCACGCCGATCAGGTTCAGCCGCAGCCCCTTCAGGCTGCCGTTGCGCAGCGATTCGAGCGCGCGTACCACCAGAAAACTGCTCAGGATCAGGATAAAGGTGTTGAGCGCGATCAGAGGGATGTTGAGTGTGGCCGTCACTTCGGCAAACTGCTCAGGGTTGCGGTGGCGGAAGAGCATGAACGAGCCGATCAGGGTACCAAACAGGATCACCTCACCGCTGAGGAAGACCCAAAACCCCATCTTGTTGTTGTCGCGCTGCGGCACGTATGCTTCGTGGATGGGATAAATTTCTTCACTCATGGCGCGGCTCCTCAACTTCCACTTCCACCGGGTGCGCGGCCAGGTCGGCGCTGCGGTTTTCGCCCGCCCAACCAAAGATCGAAACGATTAGCAAGGCGATGCCCAGAAGAGCCACGATCCAGTGGGCCAGAATTCCGGCCGCGAGCACCATAATGGCAAACGCCATCACTACCGGCCATACAGAAATTTGTGGGGGATGTTCGTGCATGTTTTACTCCTGATAAGGTGACAGGGTTTCCGCGCCGGCGAGGTTGTCTTCATCGCCTGCGTCTTGCGCCTGCGACCGGCGGAACCATTGGAAAAAGGCAACGGTGAATTGGATGAAAAAGAGCGCGTTCCCGGGGATCCACATGATCAAGCCGCTGAGTTGCTGGTCTTCCAGGGGCGTAAGTCCAAAATGAAGCGCCTGGCTGCCGTAGTAGGGGTAGAGGATCGTCGGGCTGAACGTGATCCAGGCCGAGAGGGCAATGGACGGGAACATCATGATAAACAGGTAGAACAACTGCGTTGTCAGGCTGGCGCGTGGCGCGGCTTCTTCAAAG
Source organism: uncultured Anaerolineaceae bacterium (assembly GCA_937920255.1). Taxonomy (GTDB): domain Bacteria; phylum Chloroflexota; class Anaerolineae; order Anaerolineales; family Anaerolineaceae; genus CALDSL01. The sequence goes on from CALDSL010000023.1 coordinate 4,729, forward strand.
CGGCTGTACACCGGCCACCAGCCGATCACCGCCGAGGCCATGAAGCTTAAGTGCATGGCAATGTGCAGCGGCAGTTCTTCCAGCGCGAGATTGTACAGCGCGGGAATGTGCCACACCAGAAAAACGCCGTTGAAGATCACAAAAGCCGGCACCGGGCGGGTTACGTGGTACGCGAACCTGCGCAGCCAACCCGGGCGCACCAGGTAGTTGAGCAGGCCGTCCGGCACGCCCAACAACCACAGCACCGGGGCAAACGTCACCAGCAGGATGTGCTGCACCATGTGCGCCGAGAACAGGAAACCATCGGAAAGACTGTCGAGTGGGGAGAGCAGGGCCAGGAAGACCATCGCATTCCCCAGCAGGAAAGACGCCTGGCGCGCCATCGAGACCGGAGGCCCGTACTGCACCCGGTTGCGAAGCCCGTTAGCCAGGTACAGGTACACCCCAGTGATCAGCGCCAAACCGATGATCACGCTCGGGTGCCACGACCAGCTCCAGGGGTCGCCTGAACCGTCAAAAAATGGGCTCGCCAGCATCGTTTCGTTTCCTTAGATCAGGTACAGGATGGTGAAAAGGACTGCCCACACGCCGGCGACGTAGTACCAGAACCACGCACCAACTTCCACCGCCGTGTGGCGGCGTGGGGTGAAGTCGCCCAGGCGGGCGCGCATGGCGATGAGCGCCAGCATCACCACGCCTGCCAGCAGGTGCAGCGCGTGGAAACCCATTAGGGTCAGGAACACGCCGCCAAAGCCCTGATCGCCGGGCATCATGCCGTTGCTGGTATATTCCAGTACCTGGCCGCCCACAAATACCAGCCCCAGCGCCAGCGTGACCGTCGACCAGGTAACCAGCGCGGCCTTGCCACCCGCGCGCGCGGCGCGCAGCGCCAGGTACATCGTCAGCACCGAAACCAGCAGGAGCAGCGTATTGGCTGCCGGGATCACCAGCCGGCTGAGCGGCGCGCCGTCCAGCGGCCAGGGGTACACCCCGCGCATGAACAGGTAGGCCGATACCAGCGTGCCGAAGAAGAAGGTCTCCGAGCCCAGCACCACAATCGTGGCGACTTTGGCGCTGTCCAGCCCGGTTCGAGGTTTTATGTTTGCCTGGTTCATTCTCTACTCCTAATGCGTGTCAGCCATGTCGGGGTGCTTGGCGTCCCACAAGGGGCGGCGCGAGCGTACCGGGGGAAGCGAGTCAAAGTTCTCGGGCGGCGGCGGTGAAGACGTGGCCCATTCCAGGGTATATCCATCCCAGGGATCTGCCTCGTGGGTGGCCGGCCGGCGCAGGGTCATTACGATGTTGATGATGATGAACAGGAAGCCGGTCGCGGTGATGAACGCGCCCCAGGTTTCAAACATGTTCCAGAACGCCCAGCCGGCATCCGCGGGGTAGGTGTACACGCGGCGCGGCATGCCTGCCAGCCCCAGGTAATGCATGGGGAGGAAGACCATGTTCATGCCAATCATGATTGTCCAGAATGACAGCTTGCCCATCCGTTCGCCCAACAGGCGCCCGCTCATTTTGGGGAACCAGTAGAACAGCCCGGCCAGGAAGCCCAGGATCGTGCCGCCAAAGAGCACATAGTGGAAATGGCCCACCACGTAGTACGAGTCGGTCACCTGCCAGTCGAGCGGCACCGAAGCGACATGGATACCGGTGATACCGCCGATGACGAACATGACAATAAAGCCCATCGCGAACAGCATCGAGGTGGTAAACCGAATTTTGCCGCCCCACATCGTCGCCAGCCAGGAGAAGATCTTGATCCCCGTGGGAACGCCGATCAGGAAGCTGTCGGCGGCAAAGAACAGCAGCGCAATCTGCGACATGCCGGTCGAGAACATGTGGTGCGCCCACACCATGAATGAAAGCACGCCAATCGCCGCGGTGGAGAAGGCGATGATGGTAAAACCGAACAGCGGCTTGCGCGAGAACACTGGCACCACCTCCGACATGATGCCCATGGCGGGCAGGATGAGGATGTAGACTTCCGGGTGGCCGAAGAACCAGAAGATGTGCTGCCACAGCATCGCATCACCGCCCGCGCCGGTATTGAAGAACTGCGTGCCAAGCTGGCGGTCCAGCAGAAGCAGCGCGGCGGCCACCAGCACGCTGGGGAAAGCGAACACGCCAATGAACGAGGTGATCAGCATGTTCCAGACGAACATCGGCACCTGGGTAATGCGCATGCCGCGCGCGCGCATCTGCAGGATGGTGACAATAATGTTGATCGAGCCGACGGTGGAAGAGACCACCAGGACGATCACGCCCAGCGCCCAGAAATCCATGCGCATGCCCGGCGAATAGGCCGGCATGGTCATGGGAGCGTAGGCGAACCAGCCTTTATCCGGCGCGCCGCCCAGCAGAAAGCTGCTGTACATGAAGATGCCGCCAAAGATGAACATCCAGTACGAAAGCGCGTTGAGCTTGGGGAAGACCATATCTTTGGCGCCGATCATCAGCGGCACCATGTAGTTGGCGAAACCGATCGCGATCGGCATGGCGCCCAGGAAAATCATCGTCATGCCGTGCATGGTGAATACCTGGTTGTAGGCGTCCGGCCCCAGAACTTCCGCGCCGGGCGCAGCCAGTTGTAACCGGATGAGCAGCGCTTCGATGCCGCCCACCAGGAAGAAGAAAAATGCGGTAACCAGATATAAGATACCGATGCGTTTATGATCGGTGGTGAGCGCCCAAGACAGGAACTTGCTTTTTTCTGCCCGGCGCATGTAAGGGAATGTACCCGTTTGTGTGGTCATTGTGTTTCCTCGTGCCCGATCACTTGAGCGTTTTCAAATAGGCCATCACGGCCTCGATTTGCTGGTCAGAGACGCGGATGCCGGCCATCAGGTTGCCCGGTTTCAGTTCGTCAGAGTTGCGCAGCCACTGCTCCAGAGTTTCGTCATTGAGCGGATACCCGCCGGCGATGATGGTGCGCGAGTACAGGTGGGTCAAATCCGGCCCGGTCTTTCCGGCCATTTTTGTCCCCTGGATCACATGGCAGGCGGCGCAAACGCCCTCGGTCACGATCTTTTCGCCCTCTTTTTCCAGGTCGCTGGCAGCGGCGGCGACAGTCTGCTGCTGGTTCTGCACCCAGCCATCAAAGCCGCCATCTTCGAGGGCGATGACGTTGAAGTGCATGTTGGCGTGCTGCAAGCCGCAATATTCACCGCAGTGGCCGAGAAACGTGCCGGGGTTATCGGCGCGGATCCACATCGTATTCATCTGCCCCGGCACCACGTCGATCTTGCCCGAAAGGCTGGGTACCCAGAAGGAGTGGATCACATCCACCGATTCCATCTCCAGGTGGATATTGGTGTCTTCGGGGATGACCAGATCGTTTGCGGTGGTGATGCCCAGATCGGGGTACTGGAATTCCCAGAACCAGCGGTGGCCGATCACGCGTACGGTGATGTCACCGTCCTGGCGCGGCGGGGCCGCCACGGCATTCATCGTCTGCACGGTGATAAAAAAGATGTAGATCACCAGCAGGATCGGAATGACCGTCCACAAGATTTCCAGGCGGATGTTGCCGTGGTTCTGATATGGCTCACTGGTGTCGCCCGGCTTGCGCCGGCCGCGCACAACTGCCACGGCCAGAATGCTCACAACGATCAGAAAGACAGCCACGCCCATCCAGAACAGGATGTTGAACAGTTGCCATTTCTGCTCGGCAATCACCGAGTTGGTGTTATACATGGTCGTAGCAGGGTTTGCCGTACACCCCGCCAGGAAGACCGCGGTACTGATGAGGAGAAGCCATTTTCGCCAGGACATAAGATGAGTACCTTCGCCACCTTAACATT
>CALDSL010000024.1 GCA_937920255.1 uncultured Anaerolineaceae bacterium
AGGTCCGAGGCACGCGTCTGAAGACGCGCGCTAACTATAGAAAGAAGACCTGACAAGTTGGAAGAAAACTTGCCAGGTCGGGTTTGTAATTTGGTGGCGGGAGGGTTAGCTGCGGGCTTCGATCATAATTTCGAGCATTTTGATCGCGGCTTCCGGAATCACGGTGCCGGGGCCGAAGATGGCCATGGCGCCCGATTTGTAGAGGAAGTCATAGTCCTGGGGCGGAATTACCCCGCCAACAATGACCATGATGTCTTCGCGGCCAAGTTTTTTCAGCTCTTCGATCACCTGGGGCACCAGGGTTTTGTGTCCGGCGGCGAGGCTGGAAACGCCCAGCACGTGCACGTCGTTTTCCACGGCCTGACGGGCGGCTTCTGCCGGCGTCTGGAACAAAGGTCCGATGTCGACATCAAATCCTATGTCGGCATAGCCGGTAGCTACCACCTTGGCGCCACGGTCGTGCCCGTCCTGACCCATCTTGGCGATCATGATGCGGGGGCGGCGACCTTCGAGTTCAGCGAACTGGTCGGCCATTTCGCAGGCTTTCCTGAAGCTGCTGTCGTCGGCCGATTCGGAGGAGTAAACTCCTGAAATGGAACGTATCACGGCTTTGTATCTCCCATAAACTTTTTCGAGTGCCATTGAAATCTCCCCGAGCGATGCGCGTTTGCGGGCGGCGTCGATGGAAAGGGCAAGCAGGTTGCCTTCTCCGGTCTCTGCGGCACGGGTGAGCGCCTCCAGGGCTGCCTGTACCTCCGCATTGTCGCGGTTGGCGCGGAGTTGTGCCAGCCTTTTCAGCTGTGCTTCGCGTACGGCGGTATTGTCAACTTCGAGGGTTTCGATGGGGTCTTCTTTTTCGAGGCGGTATTTGTTCACCCCAACAATGGTGTCGCGGCCCGAGTCGATGCGCGCCTGCTTGCGGGCAGCAGCTTCCTCGATGCGCATCTTGGGAATGCCGGTCTCAATGGCCTTGGCCATTCCGCCGAGCTGTTCCACCTCTTCGATCAGTTTCCAGGCTTTGCGGGCCAGCTCATGGGTGAGCGACTCCACATAGTAGGAGCCTGCCCAGGGATCCACCGCCTTGCAGATGTTGGTCTCCTCCTGCAGGTAGATCTGGGTGTTGCGGGCGATGCGTGCCGAGAAGTCGGTGGGCAGCGCGATGGCCTCATCCAATGCATTGGTGTGCAGGCTCTGGGTATGACCGAGGGCGGCCGCCAGCGCCTCCACAGCCGTACGGGTTACGTTGTTGAAGGGGTCCTGTTCCGTAAGACTCCATCCGGAGGTCTGCGAGTGGGTGCGCAGGGCCATGGATTTGGGATCCTTAGGGTTGAACTGGTTCACAATCTTTGCCCAGAGCAGGCGGGCGGCGCGCATCTTGGCAATCTCCATAAAGTGGTTCATGCCGATGCCCCAGAAGAAGGAGAGGCGGGGTGCAAATGCATCCACCGGAATGCCTGCCTGAATGCCCGTGCGGATATACTCGAGGCCGTCGGCCAGGGTGTAGGCCAGCTCGATGTCGGCGGTAGCGCCGGCTTCCTGCATATGATATCCGCTGATGGAGATCGAGTTGAACTTCTTCATGTTCTTTGAAGTGAACTCAAAGATATCGGCAATGATCTTCATCGAGGGAATGGGCGGGTAGATGTAAGTGTTACGCACCATGAACTCCTTGAGGATGTCATTCTGGATGGTACCGCTCAGTTTTTCCATGGGCACGCCCTGCTCTTCGGCGGCAACAATATAGAATGCCATGATGGGCAGCACGGCGCCGTTCATGGTCATGGATACCGACATCTTGTCGAGGGGGATCTGGTCGAACAGTATCTTCATGTCGAGGATGCTGTCGATGGCGACACCGGCTTTACCCACGTCGCCGACCACGCGCTCATGGTCGGAATCGTAGCCGCGGTGTGTGGCCAGGTCGAAGGCTACCGAGAGGCCCATCTGACCGGCTGCCAGGTTGCGGCGGTAAAAGGCGTTTGATTCCTCGGCGGTGGAGAACCCGGCATACTGACGGATGGTCCAGGGTTTCATCACATACATGGTGCTGTATGGGCCGCGGAGAAAGGGCGGGAGCCCTGCGCCATAGTTCAGGTGCTCCATCTTTTCAAGATCCTCTGCAGTGAAAACCGGTTTCACCGGGATCTGCTCGGTGGTCATCCATTCGCAGCCCTTGGGCAGCGCCGCGGGATCCGCCTTGCCGAACGATCTGATCGTTACATTTTTAAAATCGGGACGCATATTTTTTAATTCAAGGATTCAAAAATTCAAA
>CALDSL010000025.1 GCA_937920255.1 uncultured Anaerolineaceae bacterium
TCGCCGCGTCAAACACTTCGGCGATTTCATGCAGCACACGCTCGCGCTCCTGCGGATCGTCGCCGCGCACGGCGGTGATCAGGCACGAGTTGAGGTGCCCTTCGAGTATCATCCCGCTCACTTTGTTGAGCGCCGATTGTACAGCCTGGATCTGGCGGATGACGTCGATACAATACGCGCCTTCATCCACCATGCGCTCGATACCGCGAATGTGACCCTCGATGGTTTTTAATCTGGCGGTTGCTTCTGGATTTGCCATTTTCCTTCCTTACCACCCCCCCCACCCGGGGGGGGGATGCATATAATCATATCATTTTGGTCTGAATTCGTCAAGTCCTCATCAATACCCTTCTGTAATTCCCGATATCCACAGGGGGAAAGCCATAATTGACACCTCTTCGCCTGCCCCGCATACTGAACGAGTAAGAAGAGGTATGAACGATCAAACAAGGATTGCAACTGTGCAAAAAATGAAAGCAGAAGAGCCGAACGAGAAGAATATCAGCATCTCCGACTGCGAGCGCATCGCTCGCGAACTGATCGGCGCCACGGAGCAAATGGAATCGCAGCGCAACATCACCCGCGAAGGCGAACCGGTGCTGGAACCCGAACAGGAAGAGATCTACCGCCAGCTTTTGGAGGCGCTCAACCGCAGCGGCGCGCAGTATGTCATCGCCGCTGCGTTCGCACGTCATGCCTATACGAAAATCTGGCGGCCAACCAAAGACCTGGACGTGTTTCTCAAGCCCGCCGATCTGATCCTGGCGTTTCGATCTCTGCGCGAGGCCGGCTTCAATGTAGAGGTAGTGCAGAACCACTGGTTGGCGAAAGCCTGGAAAGGCAACTATTTTGTCGACCTGATCTTTGGCATGGGGCATAATCAAATCAAAGTTGATGATGATATGCTGGCCGGCAGCCAGGAGATCGAGCTGTTTGGCGAACCCACCCGCCTGATCGCCATCGAAGAGATGCTGGCCGCGGCCTGCTTCATTAAAGGCCGCAAACGTTCGGACATCCCCGACAGCATGCACCTGATTCTGGCAACCGAGGGGAATTTGGACTGGGACCGCATCCTGCGCCGGCTGGGAGACAACCGCGAACTGCTGCTGGTCGACTTGATCTTGTTTGGCTACGTCTACCCCGGCCATATCGATTACATCCCCGTCAACCTGGTGCGCCAGTTGTTTGAAGAGATGATGGAAACCTGGAAGGTCAATAACGCCCTTCCCCACGAATTCCGCGGCACGCTGATTGACCCATTTTCGTACACGGTCGATGTACGCGATTGGGGATATGAAGACCGCCGTAAAGCGCGGCCACTGGTGAACAAACACGGAGAGTTGTTATGAGGATTGCAGCCATTGGAGACCTGCACTGCCGCGTCAACACCCCCGATCTGGTGGCCGGCGTGCTGCCTGATGTGAAAAAGAACGCCGACGTGCTCTTGCTGACCGGCGATCTTACCGACCGTGGCCTGCCGGAAGAAGCCGACTGCCTGGTGAAACAGTTGAGCGCGCTTTCCATGCCGATCCTGGCGGTGCTGGGTAACCACGACCATGAGAGCGAGTGTGAAGACGAACTCACGCAAATCTTCACCGACGCTGGAATCATTATGCTGGATAACACCGCATATGAAATCGATAATGTGGGGTTTGCCGGCACAAAAGGCTTCTGCGGCGGCTTCGGCCGCACCATGATCCAGCCGTTCGGCGAAAAAGCGCTCAAAAAGTTCGCCCAGACTGGCATGAAGGAAGCCGTCAGCCTGGAAGTGGTGCTGGCCAACCTGGAATGCGAACATAAGGTGGCGGTGCTGCACTACGCCCCCATCCCGGAAACGCTGGTGGGCGAGCCGCCAGAGATTTTCGCCTTCCTCGGCTCGGAACACCTGGGCATCGCGCTCGACAGGCAGGGCGTCGACCTGGCGGTACATGGGCATGCCCACCACGGCTCGCCGGAAGGCAAGACCGCGGCCGGCGTCCCGGTGCACAACGTCAGCCGCTATGTGCAGGAGCAGCACTACGGGCAGTGTTACCGCGTGTTTGAGATCGGCAAAAACGGCGACAAAACGTAAAAAGCACTGCCATCCCCCGCCGGCTTGACACTCCGGCGCTTCGCCTCTACCATTAATTCATCCATGAAAACCATCACGAAGCACTGGAAGGCTTTCTTTGCGGCCGCGCTGATCCTGGGCGCGGCCTGGACCGCGTTTACCGCCGCCTTCGGGCCGGAAGAGACCAGCGGCCGCATCTCCGCGCCGCGGCAGGGCTTTCTCTCTCCCGATTTCAGCCTGCAAACCGCGGACGGTTCCACCGTGACCCTCAGCGATCTGCAGGGCCAGCCGGTGCTGGTCAATTTCTGGGCTTCGTGGTGCGCGCCGTGCAAGGCAGAAATGCCTGCCATGCAGCGCGTGTACGAAGAATACCGGCAGCAGGGTTTCACCATCCTGGCCGTCAACGCCACCAACCAGGACAGCCAGAAAGCGGCCACGGATTTTGCAACCCAGTATGGGCTGACGTTCCCCATTTTGTTTGACGTTCGCGGCGAAGCCTCGGCGCTGTATCAGGTGCGCGCCCTGCCGACTACGTTTTTCGTCGACCGGGAGGGCAACATCCACGATATGCTCATCGGCGGGCCGATTTCGGAAGCCTTAATGCGCGCGCAAGTGGAACAAATGCTGGCGGAGGCGCCCTGATGCTGCCCACAGTTCACATCGGACCGCTCACGCTCCCCACGGCGGGGCTGATCCTGCTGCTCTTTGTGTGGATCGGGCTGGCGCGCGGCGAAAAAACCGCCCCACGTTTCGGCCTCGACCCCGACAGGTTCTATAACCTGGCGCTGGTGATCCTGGTGGCGGGGATCGCTGGCGCGCGCCTTGGCTACGCGCTACGCAATCTTCCGGCTTTCCTGGCCAGCCCCGGCAGCCTGATCTCGCTCAGCCCACAGATGCTCAGCCTGCCGGACGGCATCCTGGTCGGCGCGCTGGCGGGGTTGATTTACGCCCAGCGATCCAACATTTCCCTCGGCGCGGCGCTGGACGGGCTTACCCCGGCGCTGGCGATTTTGATGTTCGGCGTGCACCTGGCCAATTTGGCTTCCGGCGCGGCGTTTGGCGCAGCCACACGCCTGCCTTGGGGCATTCCATTGTGGGGCGAAATCCGGCACCCCACGCAGATCTATGAAGCCCTGGCAGCCGCGCTGATTCTGCTGGCGGTATGGCCGCGCGGCCGGACCATTCAAAACATGGCGCCTGGGCTGCGTTTTGTGATGTTCGTGGCGCTGACCGCGCTGGCGCGTCTGGCGCTGGAGTTCTTCCGCGGTGACGGCGTGCTGCTGTTTGGCCGTCTGCGCGTGGCACAGGTGGCGGCGTGGGTGATCATTGCGCTGTGCGCGGTGGCGGCCGGAGCGCTGTTACGATCGGCTCAAAAATTGAAAGGGAGGTAGAGATGGACGAGATCTTTATCACCGATATTCTCGCTCGCGGTGTGATCGGCATTTCCGACCGTGAGCGCGAGCACCCGCAGGACGTGCTGGTGAACGTGACCCTGTTCAAAGATATCACCGCCGCCGGGCAAAGCGATCGGCTGGAAGATACGGTTAATTACAGCACGGTGGCCAAGCAGGTGCTGGCATACGTGGAAACCTCGAAGCGCTACACGCTCGAAGCGCTGGCCAGCGACCTGGCCAGCCAACTGCTGCAGGATTATCCCATTCAGGGCGTGCGCATCCGCGCCGAAAAGCCCGGAGCGGTGCGCTTCACCAGCTCGGTGGGCGTGGAAATCGAGCGGTTTCAGGAATAAGGCCGGTCTCGCGTTCGCAGTATCATAAGATATTATGAATCGCGAAGGCGGGAAGAAACGAAGGAAAACCTTATTTAATAACTCGCACAAAAGCGCACCGCGAAGTAGCGAAGAGCGCGAGCGACTTTTGGTACCTTTGTTCCTTCGCGCCTTTGCGATTGAATCTCTCTTACAGGTGGAAGGGTTCCGACGAGCGCGAGATGCTGTCGAGGAACTCCATCCGCACCA
>CALDSL010000026.1 GCA_937920255.1 uncultured Anaerolineaceae bacterium
CGGTCGTTTACGCCCGCTTTGCTACAATTAATCACCTACGATCTTCCTGTACGCATCCGCCAGGCGCGCGCCGAAGGAGTTTGACCGCCATGCCTCGGCGCGTTCGCGGGCGCGCTCGGCCAGGGTGGCGGCCATTTCTTCTTCCACCACCAGGGTGCTGATGGCGGCGCCCAGGGCGCGGCCGTCGCCGGACGGGGTGAGGTAGGCGGCCGGACCGGCGCGCTGGGCGGCGCGCTCGTCTTCCCAGGCTACCAGGGGCTTGCCGGCGGCCAGGGCATTGGTCAACGCGCCGCCCCAAGCCGGCGCGGGGCCGAGATATACCACCAGCGCGGCCGCGGCGTACAGCGCGGCCCAATCTGCGGGCGACTGCGCGGGGCGGATGCGCACCGTCTCGCCAAAATCACCTTCCTCAATCAGACGCTGCGCCAGCTCGCCTTCGGCGGTGGTCAGGCCAGCCAACACCAGCGGGTTGTACTCGCCGATGATGCCCGAAACCCAGCCCCAGCCTTCCAGCAAGCGTAGCAGGCTGAGCCTATCAACCGCGCCGTGGTACAGCACGCAACCTTCCAGCTCGTACACGGGCGTCGAGCGGGCCGAAAAAACCGGGTGCGCCAGCGGCGGCAGGCGGTAGAGCGGGGTGTCGCCGGAGGGCGGGTCGAGGTCGTCGGGCCAGAACACGGCGCGCAGGCTGCCGGCGGCGCCTTCGGCCAGCGCGCCGCGCAGCCGCTCAGACACCTGGCGCAGCGCAACCGGCGCGTGCGCGGGGGTCGCCGGGCTGGCCACCACCGGCGCCGGGCTGCTCAGCGGGGGGTGAACGTCGAACAGGTGCAGCAACCGCGCGCCGCTTTCGCGCGCCAGGCGCGGCAGGGTGCGCTGCTCCCACTGCAAGTGGGCAAAATCCCTGCCCGCGGTGGGGCTGGCGAGCTTTTGCACGGCGGGCGGCAAATCCAGCGGGCTGTCGCCGGGCAGGGCTGCCACGGCTTGAATCCCGGGCGGGAGAACCGCCAGCAGCGCCAGCAGGTGCTGCGCGGCCGGGCTGGAGGGCGCGTGCACCAGCGCCCAGCCGTCGTACAACACGCGCAGCCTGGTGGTTTCGCTCATCTGCGCTCCAGGGGTTTAGCGGAACCCCCACGAAGGGCGCTCAAAGCGCTCTTCCTTCCACACGTCGGCGTCATTGTGATACCCGGCCTGCTCCCAGAACCCGGGGCGGTCATCTTCCAGCAGTTCCAGGCGGCGCAGCCACTTGGCGCCCTTCCACAGGTACGGCACGATCAAGTCGGAGCGGCTGGGGATGGCGCCGATGACCCCGCGCAGCGGGTAGCCGTGATCGGGGGTGATGGGCTGGCCGTTGTAATGCGTGGCCAGCAGGAAATTCTCCTGCAGCACCACCTCGAGCGGCAGGTTGACGGTGAAGCCGTACTCGGCGTGCTGCACCACATATTTGGCGGATTGCAGCGGCTTGACCAGGCCGCGCTCGAGCAGCGCGCGCATGCTCACGCCTTCCCAGGTGGTGTCGACCTTGCTCCAACGGGTGACGCAGTGCAGGTCCATGGTAATGGTGCTACGCGGGAGCTGGTTAAACTCGTCCCACGACAGGCGCAGGGGCTGCTCCACCAGGCCGTCCACCTGAAAATCCCAGGTGGCGGGGTTAAAGGTGGGCACGGGGCCGTAGTGCAGGACGGGAAATTTTTCGGTCAGCGACTGGCCGGGGGGCAGGCGGCCCTCCGAGCGGATGCGCTGTTCTTCTTCGCGTCGATGAAAGATACTGTTAAACATGGTTTCTCCTTGCGCGCCCAGACGGCGGCTCGGGTTAATTATACCGTCATGGGAGATCAAAATCACGGGAGAAAATGCATCACGAATTTCACGAATAAGCCGATTAAAACGAATAATTTCTTAAGCTTTATTCGTGCGATTTGTGTCATTCGTTCTTATTCGTGATTTCATGTCCAAGAATTTAGATCACGAATGGATACGAATGTCACAAATTACACGAATAAAAGCTTAAAAAAATTCGTTATTATTCGCTCCATTCGTGAAATTCGTGATGCTTTTTTCTTAATATGAAACCTCCCGCTGGCTGGCCACCGGCGGGAGGTTCATGCAAAAAACCCTTGACTCTCGGTTCGGAGTTTAACTTAGGAAACTACCTACCCTTCATCCTTGATCTGGCTGAGGATTTTGTGCAACTCGTCCAGCTCGGACTGGATCTCGTCGCGGTCGCTGATCACCTGCTCGAGCAGGGCCTGAAAAGCGGGCTTCTGGTCGTCGGGCAGGGTGTGCAGCAGGCGTTCGGTGCGCGCGATCTGGGTGTTCTTGTGTTTGAGCTTGCTCTCCAGGCGCTCGCGGTAGCGGGTATAGAATTCCTCTTCGTCCATCGGCTGGACGTGCTGGTCGTAATCCATGGTCAGCACTTCGGCGATGGTCAGCAGGAATTCCTCGGTGTCGATCGGCTTTTCGAGGAAACGGGCCGCGCCCAGGCTCATGGCGAAGGCTTTATCGTCCGAGTTCAGGTAAGTGGCGGAGAGGAAAATGAGCGGGATCTGGCTGCTGCGCGGATCTTTGCGCAGGTTGTGCGCCAGGGTGAACCCGTCCATGCGCGGCATGAGGATATCCGAGATGATCATGGCCGGATGCTCGCGCTGGATGACGTCCAGCGCTTCCTGCCCATTCATCGCCGTGACCACCGGGTAACCCTTGAACTTCAGGGTCACTTCCAGCAGTTCGAGCACGTTGGGAACGTCTTCGACGATGAGAATGGGGCCGTAGGGAATGCTCATAGCAGCATTGTAGCGGCTGCCGTGGCCGGACACAATGATTTGACGCCTTACAGGGACTTAATGGAGTTGTAAGGTTTGTAAGGTGGGCTACTCTTCCCCGCGGTACTCGGCGCCAAGGCGGCGGTAGTATTCGGCCAGGAAGGCGTCGCGCTCGGCGGCGATCTGCTTGGCGGCAGGGGTGAACATGCGCTCCTTCACCTTGCGCAGCTTGAACAGGTACTCGTGGTACGAGCTATGCGGCTCGCCCGCTTCCTCCACGCCGGTGTCCAAGAACTGCTGTGACGGCTCCACGTAGACCGGCTCGCCGGCCAGCACGGCGTAGGCGATGGTGCGCGCCGCGCCGACCGCGCCGAGCACGTCCAGCTTGTCGGCGTCGAACAGGATTTTGGCCTCCAGGGTGGCGGGCGGCTCGCGGGTGTCGCGGTAGCGGTGGGCACGGATGCAGTGCTGTACCGCCGCAATGCGCTCCTCCTGCCAGCCCTCGGCGCGCAGCACCTCGGCCGCGAAGTCCGCCGACTGGTGGTGATGATCGGCGCGGGCTTCGCCGCCGGGGGCGGCGCCTTCGGCGTCGTGCAGCAGCGCGGCCGCCAGCACGATTTCCATATCAGCGCCCTCGGCGCGCGCCAGGCGCTCGGCGGTGCGGTACACGCGCAGCACGTGCTCAAAATCGTGGACGGGGTCGGTGGCGCTGTACCAGGCGC
>CALDSL010000027.1 GCA_937920255.1 uncultured Anaerolineaceae bacterium
CTAGGTTGGGGTAAACGGTTAGCGTGAACTAAGAGTTGGTCGTAAAGGCAAAACAGGGGGTTTCTGTATATAATACTAATCTCCGAGAGTTAAATGCGATTTCTCTGAACCATTGTAAAGTGTCTCTTGACCAATCACGAGTCCGACAATTTTTTCGCGATGGTTAAGACAAAATCACAAGAGGGGGATTTATGGTTTCTCAATTTTTAAATAGTTACGATGATTTCTATAATAACTCGTTGGAGGAGATTAAGAAATTTCTTAAACACATGCTGCCTGAAGATTTTACCAACGGCACATGGTTTGAGAAGTTGCTTTATTTCGCGTTGTACAATTATCAGCAGAAGGTAACAGCAGAATACTTTCAAAAAAAGTATCCGGGGCTGCCGTCAGATGCAATCGTCGATTTGAGAATAGCATTAGCGAAAAAATATGCGGCGATCAGTGGCGGTACAACGAGCGCAGCCTATACCGGAATAGTCGCAGCAACAATAGGTACAGCTGGCGGTGCCTCACCAGTTGCATTACCCGCCGCCTTAACAACCTTCGTCGCTGACCTGAGTTATACCACCCTACTCCAACTGCGCCTTGCTTACGATATCAGTGTCTTATATGGGCATCCACTGCTTTATGAAGATCCGGAAGATCTCACGGATCTTATCCATCTTGCCTTTGGCGCTGAAGCAGGAGAGACATTAAATAAAGGCTTACAGCGGCTTTCCCCCGAATTTACACGTTTTTTTATCAAGAAAAATGTAACGGGCAGCACTCTACAATCACTAAAAGCATTGCCTGTGGTTGGCAAATATCTTCTCCAACGAAGCATCATTAAGACAACAATACCTGTCGTCGGTATTGGTCTTGGCGTGGGTCTGAATTATTACATGACCGGCCAAATAGGAAAACGTGCTCGGACCATATTTCGGAGACGTGCCGCTGTTGAAGAGGCTGTGCGCGAGTTTCTCCTTGATCATGTACAAAATATGCGTCTGTTGCTTGATCTAATCATGCTGGCCAATTCTGCCGATAAAAAAACTACACGTCCAGAAGCAATTTTTCTTCAAACATTTATCACACGAATCCAGGAAACTGGAAGTATTCCAGATCTAGAGAACTACTCAAAACAGGTGAACTTCGACAAAGAAAACATACTCAACCAATTATCGGTTTGTTCCATAGAAGAAAGACAAACATTATATGATGCCGTATGCATAGCCGTCGTTGTTGATGGAAAATTATCTGATACGGAATTAACTTTTGTCCGTCAGGTAGCACATCGAGCACATGTTGCGTTTGATGAAAACGCGCTGCGAGAGCTGGTGATAAAATTTAAGTAAATTTGTCATGCGCCCAATCCTCAATAAACGGTGTCCGGAAAACCTCCCCAGGAACAACTCCATGCAACCTACCCAAATCCTCTCGCGCCTCGCGAATGAACCCACCCCCCTGATCGACGGCGACCAGGTCACCTTCGTGTGGCAGGGCGCCAAACCCCCGCGCCTGATGGGCGATTTTACCAATTGGGAGACCGCGCCGGTGGAACTGCGCGAAGTTGCGCCCGAGCTATGGGCGCTCACCCTCACCTTTGATGCCGACGCCTACATCGAATATGGTTTCCTCTCCGGCAAAAAGCGCCTCCCCGACCCGCTCAACCCGCGCCGCTCACCTTCCGGCCTGGGGTGGGACAACCACTATTTCTACATGCCCGCCGCTGCCCCCAACCCGCTGGCCGATCCGGCCGCCAGCTTCCCGGCCGGAACAATTACCCATCATGAACTGCCCGCCCGACCGTTCCTCGCTTCCACCCGCCGCAGCGTGTGGCTCTACCAATCGCCCGCCGCCGGCCCGCTGCCACTGTGGGTAGTGTGGGATGGCAAAGACTACCTCGAGCGCGCCCGCCTGGTGGCCATCATGGAAAACATGGCCGCCGCCGGGCGCATTTCGCCCGTGGCGCTGGCTTTTGTGCAGCACGGCGGCCCAAACCGTTCGCTCGAATACAACTGCTCGGAGGCCACGTTGGGTTTTGTGACCGAAACCCTGCTGCCCTTCGCCCGCCAGCACCTGACTCTGCTCGACCCGGCCGCCCACCCCGGCGCGTATGGCGTGATGGGCGCGTCGATGGGCGGGCTGATGGCGCTCTACGCCGGCCTGCGCCTGCCGGGCATCTTCGGGCGCGTCCTGTCGCAGTCCGGCGCGTTCGCTTTTGGCGAGTACCTGCCGGTGGTACGCGACCTGATTGAGTACGCTCCGGTGACCCCGGTACGCATCTGGATGGATGCCGGCAAATACGAATGGCTGCTGCGCCCCAACCTGGACACCTATGAACAACTGCGTCGGCGCGGCTATGACGTCGCCTACCGCCAATTCCACGCCGGGCACAACTACCCCGCCTGGCGCGACGAACTGCCCCACGGCCTGGAGCATCTGCTGGGCGGCGGAAAATAGAAAATTTGTACTTGACAACCGGGGTCGAAAGTGATTATGATATCCTTTATCGGGTTTATCAATAATATTCGCGCCCGGTGAATTGGAGCACGACCCCATGCAAGAAACGTCCCCCGCCCCACTGCCGAACTGGAAACACAAAACCGCGATCTTTCTCTCCAGCCAGACCCTCTCGCTGTTTGGTTCCTCGCTGGTGCAGTACGCCATCATCTGGTACATCACCCTCGAAACCAAGTCCGGCGTCACCCTCACCATTTCCACCCTGGCGGCCTTCCTGCCGCAGATCCTCATCTCCCTGTTCGCCGGGGTGTGGGCCGACCGCTACAACCGCAAATTCCTGATCATCTTCGCTGATCTGCTCACCGCCACCAGCACGCTGGTGTTGGCCATCCTGTTCCTGCTCGGCTACGGCCAGTTGTGGCTGCTGTACCTGGTTTCCGCCATCCGCTCCATCGGCGCCGGCATCCAGCACCCCGCCGTGGGCGCCCTGCTGCCGCAGATCGTGCCGCAGGAAAAGCTGCTCAAGGTCAACGGCATCAACAGCACCCTCCAGCCCATTCTGTTCATCATCTCACCTATCGCCGCCGGCGCCATGCTGACCCTTTACCGGCTGGAGACAATTTTCTTCGTCGATGTGGTCACGGCCGCGCTGGCGGTTGTGCTGCTCATGTTCCTGTCGGTGCCCGCGCATGAGAAAGCCGCCCGCCCGCAGCAAAGCGGCTACCTGGATGATTTTGTGGCCGGCGTGCGTTACATTCACCATCACAAAATCCTTCGCGCGCTGTTCGCGTTTATGGCGGCGGTCAGCCTGCTGGTCGCCCCGGCCGCGTTCCTCACGCCCCTGCTGGTGGCGCGCACCTTTGGAGAAGAAGTATGGCGCCTTACCGCGAATGAGGTTACCTTCTTCGTTGGCATGGTGCTGGGCGGCATGTTGATGACCGCCTGGGGCGGTTTCCAAAACCGCTTCCGAACCATTGGCGCCGCCTGCGTTCTGCTCGGCCTGCTGTTCGCCGGGTTGGGTCTTGCCGGCAATTTCTATCTGTACCTGGCCGTCATGTTCCTGTGCGGCATCCCCCTGCCCATGTTCAACGTGCCTGCCGTCACCCTGCTGCAGGAGATTGTCGAGCCCGACATGCTAGGGCGCGTCTTCGGCGTCAACCAGATTATTAACGCCGCGGCCATGCCGGCTGGTATGCTCATCTTCGGCCCGCTGGCCGAGGTGGTTTCGATCGAGTTGCTGCTGGTCATCTCAGGCGTACTGATGGCCCTGCCGGGCATCTGGCTGTATTTCAACCGCCATATCCACATCACCGAACAGGCGTACAATCCGGCCGATTAGGCTCGGACGCCTTCACCGCGACACTTTTCCGCGCCCTTGCTATAATGACCCTCATATCTGAGGAGATTGGCCATGCCCACCGACGCCAATAAAACCATCCTGGCGGTGATGATTGTGTGGTACTTCCTGGTACGGATGCACTACCAGGATATTGTCCGCCACCGCCGGCCGCATCAACCGCTGCTCCCCCTGCGCGAGCAGCTTCTTAACGCATCCACCAGCCTGTGGATCCTTCCGGCGCTGGTGTTCATCTTCACGCGCCTCATCGACCCGCTGCGCCTGCCCTTCTCGGATGGGATGCAAATAACCGGCGCGCTGATCACCGCGGCCGGCATCCTGCTCTTCTGGTGGACGCATTCCACCCTCGGGCGCAACTGGTCGCCGTATATTCAGGTCAACATCCGCCAGACGTTTGTGGATAGCGGCCCCTATCGCTGGATCCGCCATCCCATGTATCTGTCGGTGTTCATCACCGGGGCGGGCGTCACCCTGTTGAGCGCCAACTGGCTGGTGGGACTGGTGTTCCTGCTGCCGGCCGCGCTGCTGGCCCTGGTGCGCATCCCCGCCGAAGAAGCGCTGCTACAGGCCGCGTTTGGCGAAGCCTACCGCGCCTACCAGTCGCGCACCGGCCGGTTGCTGCCCCGTTTCAACCGTTTACAACCCGCGAACCAGCATCAAAATCATCAAGATCAGTAGCCCAACCGCGGCCAGGGCCGCGTTTTCCACCCACGGACGGCGAAGCCTGCGATGATCCATGCTATCCTCCCCACTGAGACTGCCCAAGTCAGAACACGCCTTCGTATAGTATCATTGTAAAAACCACGATCCATCCGGTCAACTCTTTGTAACCCAGTTGTAAGGACAACTATGGACGAAGAAGGTATTCTGGCGTACCTGCAACACCACCACATCCCCTATCAGCGATATACCCACCGGCCGGTATTCACCGTGGCCCAGGCCGATGCCGTCACCCCACCCATCCCCGGCGCAAGCAGCAAAAATTTGCTGCTGGTCGATCCGGCGGCGGACCGTTGCCTGCTGTTGATGACGCCCGGCCACAAGCGCGTGGACTTTAAACACCTGTCCCCGCTGGTGGGTGCGCCCAAAGGGCTGCGTTTTGCGCCCGAAAACCTGCTGGCCGAAGTGCTGGGCGTCGGCCCTGGCGCGGTGACGGTCCTCGGCCTGGTCAATGACGTTACGGGCCGCGCCGAGCTATGGATCGACAGCGACCTGTGGCAGGCAGACGCCCTGCACTGCCACCCGCTGGTCAACACCGCCACGCTGGTCATCGCCCCGCCCGACCTGAAGCGCTTCTTTCACCTCACCGGCCACCAGCCGCATTTCGTGCAGGTGCCCGCCCTTTCCACTTAGGCGCGTTCCTCGCTGCGGTCAGTCGCCGGGGGCGGCTCGGGCGTCAGCGCCGAAATCTCCGCGCGCAAGTCCGCGCCCAACGCCAGGTCGGCCGCTGCCAGCGACGCTTCCAACTGGTCCGGGTTGCGCGCGCCGATGATTGGCGCGGTCACCGCCGGGTGCGAAGCCACCCAGGCCACCGCCAGCGTCGCCGGGTGGTAACCCATCGAACGCGCGAAGTCGCTGAACGCGCCCGCCGCCGCGAAAACCCACTCCTGGCCGTAGCGCTTCTGGTAGATCGGGTTGTCGATCACGCGCCCGTGCTCGGGCCGCTGCCCGGCGCTGTACTTTCCCGAAAGCAGCCCGCCACCCAGCGGGCTGTACGGCATCACCCCCAGGTTCTCGGCCGCCGCCATCGGCAATAGCTCCACTTCGGCCTGGCGTTTCACCAGGTTGTACATCGGCTGGATCACTTCCATCCGCGCCCAGCCATTGCGCGCGGCGATCCCCAGCGCCTTCTCCACCTGCCACGCGGCGAAATTGCTCGCCGCCGGGTATAGGATCTTGCCCTGCCGCACCAGATCTTCCAGCCCGCGCAGGGTTTCTTCCAGCGGAGTGGCGTCATCAAAACGGTGGATGAAATAGATGTCGATGTAACTGGTTCGCAGCCGCCGCAGGCTGGCCTCGATGGCGTGCTGCAGGTGCTTGCGTGATGCCCCACGCTGGTTGCGATCTTCGCCAGTTGGGAAATAGCCTTTGCTGGCCAGGATCAGCTCTTCGCGCTGCCCCTCCGCCAGCCGGCCCAGGATCTCCTCGGACCGACCTTTGTTGTACATGTCGGCAGTGTCAAAAAAGTTGATCCCGGCGTCGCGGCAGCGTGTATATAACGCGCGCGCCGTGTCTTCATCGGCATCCCCGCCGAATGACATCGTGCCAAAACACAGGCCCGATACCTGCAGGCCGGTATTTCCCAACCGCTTGTAGATCATGCCCGCTGCTCTCGTTTCTGCCGCCGTTCGGCGGCGCGCGCCACCATCTCGCGCAAACTTTCCTCGTAGGGCGGATAAGCCACGCCCTCCTCGGTGATAATCGCGGTGATCAGCTCCGCCGGGGTCACGTCAAACGCCGGGTTGACCGCCCGCGTCCCCTCGGGCGTGATCTGTTCCGCGCCAATCTGCGTCACCTCACGCTCGTCGCGCTCTTCAATCTCAATCTGCGCGCCGGTGGGGGTGTTCAGGTCGATGGTCGTGGTCGGCCCGACGATATAAAACGGCACGCCGTGGTATTTGGCCGCCATCGCCAGGTTATAGGTGCCGATCTTATTGGCCGTGTCGCCGTTGGCCGCCACCCGGTCGCAGCCCACCGTCACCAGATCGACTCCCTTATAGCGCATCACCCAACCCGACGCGCCGTCGGCGATCACCGCGTGCGGAATATCCAGCTGCCCCAGCTCCCAGGCTGTCAGCCGCGCGCCCTGCAGGCGCGGGCGGGTTTCGTCCACGTACACAAAAACGTCCTTGCCCTGCTCATGCGCCGTGCGGATCACGCCCAGCGCGGTGCCAATGCCCACCGTGGCCAGCGCCCCGGTGTTGCAGTGGTGGATAAAGCGCGCGCCCTGCGGCACCAGCGCCTGGGCGTTCTCGCCGATGCGGTTGCACAGGTCGATATCTTCCTGCGCAATGGCGTGCGCCTCGTCCAGAACAACCTGCGCCAGCGCTGCCGGGTCGTCCGTTTCGGCCGCGTCGACGCGCCCCATCACCCGCTCCACCGCCCAGAACAGGTTCACTGCAGTGGGACGCGCCGCGCGCGTCACCGCGGCCGCTTCTTCCAGCGCCGCGCGCAAGGCGCCAATATCACCATTCGCGCCATGTCCAGCCATCCAGCTCTGCGCCGCCAGCGCCAGCGCGTAGCCCGCCGCCGCGCCAATCGCCGGCGCGCCGCGCACGGTCATATTGCGGATCGCTTCCGCCAGCGCGCGGTAGTCGTCAAAATCCAGCGTGCAAAAAGTGTGCGGCAGCACGCGCTGGTCAATCAGCCGTACCTTTCCATCGATCCATTCAATACTGCGATAAGGTTCTGCCATAATGCTTCCATCCTCATTGTTGTAGTTGATTTTGATATTAACACGCGCCCCAAACCCATGTCAAGCACGCCGGTTCAGG
>CALDSL010000028.1 GCA_937920255.1 uncultured Anaerolineaceae bacterium
ACGTTGGCCTGCCCGTTGGCGCGGATCAGTTCGGCCACGCGCGGAACCAGCGCCATGTGCGCGCCGGAAAGAATCGAAAGCCCAACCGCGTCCACATCCTCCTGCAGCGCGGCTTCTGCCACCATCTCGGGTGTCTGGCGCAGTCCGGTATAAATCACTTCCATGCCGGCGTCGCGCAGCGCGCGCGCCACCACCTTGGCGCCGCGATCGTGGCCGTCCAATCCAGGTTTTGCTACCAATACGCGAATCGTTCGCTCCATCATCGTCTCCAGTGAAGGGAAGTTGGCGTTCACTCCCCATTATACCGCGCCAACCCAGCCGGAGAAGATGGATTCTGGAACTGTTAACGGGTTACAAACTCCCTGTTTGCGCGGCGTTGGTCTGCTTGTTTAAGACCTCCCTCAATCCTCCCATCTTCCAAAAGCGAAGATGGAGGGAAACTATAAAGCCTCCCCCCAAAAGCGTTTCCCCTTGATTGGTAGTTCGTTTTGTAGGGGCGAAGCATCCGGTCGAACCCCTCAGAGCAGGACCTCCATCCATCCGGATGCTTCGCCCAAGCCTCTGCCGGCTGCGGCGTGGATCGATTCGGCAGTTCCCGAGTGAAGCATTCGGATACCGTCGATCTTAAACACGCATTGGCTCGACCGAATGCTTCACCCCTACATGGGCGTCTGCTGGTTGGATCATTTTGTGCTACCCCCGCATGGGGGTGACCCCCATCACATAGGGCGCGCGACCGGCTATTGCGGGAAGGTTGGAGGAGGTATCGCCCTTATTCCCTCTGGCATCCCGGGCAGTAATACACGCTCCCACCCATATACGCCTCTTTGCGGATGGTGCTCTCGCATTCGGGACAGGGCTGGCCGGCGGTGTTCTTGCTCAAAATGGTCACATATCCGCCGGGGCGACCGAATAGATCGTTCTCGGTGTCGCGCCCGCCCAGCTCGGTCATGATGCGCAGCACATCTTTGACCGCGTCGAACATCGCGTCCACCTCAGCAGGAGCGAGCGTGCCCATCTTGCGCTTTGGGTGGATCTTTGCCGTCCACAGAATGTCCTGCAGCACGCCGTTGCCCAGGCCGGGGATGCGCTGCTCGGTGGCCAGAAAGGCCTTGGCGGAGAGTTTTGGCGTGCCTTCATTGAACAGACTGTCAAAATAGGCGCGGTCAAAGGCCGCGCTGAGCGGGGAAGGGCACTGCCGCGCCGCATCCCCGTCGATCAACCCGGAAGGCTCGTCCGGCCTGTGGCACATCATCCCGCCCCACATCTGCACCGTGGCCACCAGCGCCGAGCAGTCGTCAAACTCCAGCAGCAGTTGGTGCTTTGGCGGCAGCGGCTCGCCGGGCGGGTAGTAGCGCAGGTTGGTTGTGGTTTCTACCACCCATTCCCCGGCGCGTACTTCGACCATGCCGCCCACGCCGGCCGCCCCGTCGATCGTCCGGCCGGTCAGTTTGGCGGGGTAGTCCGCCGGGTCGCCGGTGTACCACGCAAACTTGTGCGGCGATTGCGCCGCCGCCACCCGCGCGATGCGTTTGCCGCGCAAGGCGCGCTCAATCTGCCCGGCGATGACCGCCGCTTCCGGAAGCTCGAGCATACAACCCCTCCTTGTGCTGTTACAGGAAAATGCACACCCATCATAGCACGCATGTTCGACTCATGCAAATACGTTCGCCATCATATTTCGCGCCACAGCATGTCTTATTGTTTGATAACTCGCACAAAAGCGCACCGCGAAGAAGCGAAGAGCGCGAAGCAAAACGTTTTAAAATTTTCTTCGCGTTTCCTTCGCGCTCTTCGCTTCTTCGCGGTGAGATCTTTTTGCCTGGCTTGTGGAACACGACCGGCTTTCCCAAACCCGCACCGCACACCGGCAGCCAGCCTTCGCCGGATGTGGTAAACTTCTATCGAACGATTCTAGATTTTCTAGAGGATTTGACTACCGTATGCCAACCATTTACCCCTTCACCGCTATTGTCGGACAGGACCGCATGCGCCGGGCGCTGGTTCTCAACGCTGTCGACCCGCGCATTGGCGGGGTGCTCATCCGCGGCGAACGTGGCACGGCCAAGTCGACCGCCGCGCGCGCCCTGGCTGCCCTGCTGCCCAACGTCAAAGTCGTCAGCGACTGCCGCTTTGGCTGCGACCCGGACGCTCCCGGCACCTGGTGCACCGAATGCCGCGAGCGCGTCGCCGAGGGCGATGTGCTGCCGGTCAGCAGCCGCCCCACGCCCTTCATTAACCTGC
>CALDSL010000029.1 GCA_937920255.1 uncultured Anaerolineaceae bacterium
AAACCGATATTCTTTTTCATACCCCACTCCTTAAATGGTATAGAAATGTTACTTGTTAATCCCATTGTAGGAAGCGGGCGTGGTGTCCGCAATCATCCGCAGGAATGATTCTTCAATCACCCCCTCAGAAAAATCGGTCGCAATTTGCAGGCCACGCAAAATGAAGCCGTGTCATTCCCGAAGGACGCCGGGACGGTGCGGGACGACCCGCGCCTGCGGCTCTGGGCAGGTGTGTGAGCCTGTCGAAGGGCACAGCCCTCCCTCAGGCGCAGCCTACCCCTTGCGGGGTAAGGACATCGGGCCGATGTGTGGGTACGGCACGGCCAGCAAAACGAATAATCAAACAAGAACGCGAAGGCTTTCATTTTCCTTCGCGCTCTTCGCTTCCTTCGCGGTAAATATTCTTGTCGCTGATCAATCCTTTACCGGTTGTTCTGATAAATCCCCAGCACCAGATCCGCGTAATAGTATCCCACGTCCAGCGGGCCGTAGCTCTTCAGCGCGTCGCGGATATTCCCGTGGCGCTGCAGCAGGCTGGCCAGCAGGCGCGTGCCGTAGGCGATGTTGTATTCCGGGTCGTACAACTGCTGTGATGACGGCCGCTCGGCAAAGCATGGGCCGGCCGCGCACATGAAGCTGGCGGCCAGGCCGTCGCGCGGCATCACCTGCATCAACCCCACCGCGCCAGAGTGCGAATAGGCGTTCGAATCTCCGCCGCTCTCCTGCGTGATCAATGCCGCGATCAGCGCCGGCTCCAACCCGTTGGCGCCGGCGTAGGCCTCGATCAGATCGCACCATTGCAGCACCGACCCGGCAAAAGTGGACCGCAGCGAGCAGCCCTGCAGGCTGCCGGAGGCATTCTGGCCGTTTGCGCCGGCGGCCACGTCGATAAATACCGGCTCCACCACCGGTATTTCGTCTGGCATGCCGCTGCCTTCCAGACCGGTCTGCGCCGGCACTGGTTGGTCTGCGAACGCCCCTGCACCAGCGGACGGATCCGCGGCAGACGAAGACTCAGGCTGAACAAACGCAGCCTGGACTCCGGCAGCCTGCACGACTGCTCCCTTGCCAATCCATTGCGTGGCGGCCAGGAAGAATACGATTCCGATGAACATGGCGGGGATCAGCGCCCATTGAATACGCGTCATAGAGGGTAGCACCTTCGTGTCAGAATACACGGATTATAGCATATTTGTTCTACAAAATGCAACTAAGAATATTCCGAAAAACCAGTCACCGTTCGAACTTGTAAGAGCGTATTGAAACGCGAAGACACGCATCGGATTGATGCGCGTCTTCGCGTTTCAATACGCTGCTAGCCCGCGATTTCCGGCCAGGCCAACTTGCGGATACGCTCCATTCCGTTCGAAAGCCACGCGTCGATCGCGTCGGCGGTGCGCTCAAATTCGATATACGTTCCGCCCACCGGATCCGCCACGTTCACCACTTGCCCGGCCATCTCGCTCAGCATGAACACCCGGCCTTCAAACTGCGGGAAGTCCAGCAGAATGGCCTCTTTTTGCCCCTGTTCCATCGTCAGCACCAACTGGAAACGGCGCAGCAGATCGGCCGTCACCAGGCGCGAGCGGTGCAGGCTGATATCCAGCCCGCGCCGTTTAAGTACCTGTTGCGCCTCCAGCGCTGCCGGCCGCCCGGGCGATGCCCACGTCCCGGCCGAATCGACGCGCCAGTTACGCCAGGTGTGGTCGCCCATCATCAGCCGCGCGCGGAACAGGCTGGCCGCCATCGGCGAGCGGCAGATATTCGCCGTGCACACGAAAAGCACAGACGGCTTGCGGACGGTGGGGCGGGTGGAGGGGTCATCCATCACGGCGGCCTAACGCTCCATGCTGATCACCTGCTGTTCCCAGCGGTGCCAGTTGCCAAAGCATTTTTCCAAAATCTTGCGGCCTTCACCCGGGCATTCCAACCCGGCCAGTTCCAGGTCAGCGTCGATCATGATGCGCACCAGCTCGTGGAAGCGCACCTTTGGCCGCCAGCCCAGAGTCTTCTTGGCGTGGCGAATATCGGCCAGCAGGTAATCGACTTCGGTGGGCCGGAAGTAGCGCGGGTCGATGCGCACGTAATCGCTCCACTCCAACCCGGCATACGAGAAGGCTTCTTCCAGGAACTCGCGCACGGTGTGGGCTTCGCCCGTGCCCAGCACGTAATCGCCGGGCTCGTCCTGCTGCAGGATTTTCCACATGCCTTCCACATACTCGGGGGCGTAGCCCCAGTCGCGGCGCGCGTCCAGGTTGCCCAGGTACAGGTGCTGCTGCTTCCCGGCTTTAATCGCCGCCACAGCGCGCGTGATCTTGCGGGTCACAAAGGTTTCGCCGCGGCGCGGGGATTCGTGATTGAACAGAATACCGTTACAGGCAAACATATTGTAGCCTTCGCGGTAGTTGCGCGCCAGCCAGTACGAGTAGACCTTGGCCGCGGCGTACGGGCTGCGCGGCTCGAACGGCGTGTGCTCGGATTGCGGCGGTTTGGCCGCCCCGAACATCTCGCTCGATGAAGCCTGGTAAAAGCGGGTCTTGATCCCACTCTTGCGCACCGCTTCGATGATGCGCGTGGTGCCCAGGCCGGTCACATCGCCGGTGTATTCGGGCATGTCAAAGCTCACGCGCACGTGGCTTTGCGCCGCCAGGTGGTAGATCTCCTCCGGGCGCACGTTATAGATCACATCCAGCAGGCTGTCCGGCGCGGCCACGTCGCCGTAATGCAGGTACAGCCGCACCGTCTCGCCGTTGCCGTGCGGGTCGTGGTAGATGTGGTCGATACGGCGGGTGTTGAAGGTGCTGGCGCGGCGGATCAGCCCGTGCACTTCATAGCCCTTCGACAACAGCAGTTCCGCCAGGTACGAACCGTCCTGGCCGGTAATTCCCGTGATCAATGCTTTCTTCAAATGAACCTCCGAGATGACTTCCCCGCCACTGGTAGATCAAAACGGGGAAGCGTGGTAAGTATAATCACCCCGGGGGTAGCTGTCAATCGACAGTCTGATCCAGCACTGTTTAACCCCGCAAAACTCTGGTAAAATTCCGATTGGCGTGCCCTTTGGCGCCAGGAGATATCCCTTGAGAACATCGAAACGATCTTTTCCCGCGCTGCGCTGGATTTCCATTATCTGTTTGCTGCTGGCAGTCGGGCTGACCATCTACCAACTGGTCAGCTACAGCCGCATACGCGCCAATTTCCCGGCCGGCATGGTCATCGCCGGCGTGCCGGTGGGCGGTCTGGACCGCGAGCAGGCCGCTGAGCGCCTGGTGCAGGCCTACGGCGTGCCCGTCGAGGTGCGCTACGGCGACGCCATCATCCAGATCCGCCCGGGCGTGGTTGGCTTTGAGTTGGATTTGGAAAGTATGCTTTCCGCCGCCGACTTGCAGCGCACCGATCAGCCCTTCTGGACGTCCTTCTGGGATTACCTGTGGAACCGCGCCACCGCCCCCACCGAGATCCCGCTGCGCGCCAATCTCTCGGAAGACCGCCTGCGCGCCTTCTTGCGAGAGGAAATCTCACCCCGTTACGACCGGCCGCCGTCCGCGGCCCTGCCGGTGGCGGGCAGCACCCAGTTCTCCACCGGCGAGGAAGGCACCGTGCTGGACGTGGACCGCGCGGTGACGCTCATCCGCGATGCGCTGTGGTCGTCCAACGCACGCGTGGTCAACCTGTCGTACAACAAGGTATCCCCGCCGCGCCCCTCGTTGCAAAACTTGCAAATCTTGCTGCAGCAGATCATCGACGTCTCGGGTTTTGACGGCATTACCGAGATCTTCCTGCGCGATCTGGAAACCAACCAGGAAATCCACTTTGCTTACCAGAATGGGACCCTGCTCCAACCGGATATCGCCTTTTCCGGCGCGAGCGTGCTCAAGATCCCCATCATGGTTTCGGTCTACAAGGAAATCGAAGAGCCGATCTCTCAGGAGGCTTCCGACCTGATCGCCAGCATGATCGACCGCTCGGACAATCCCCCGGCCGACAAGCTGATGATGGATTATCTGAGCGAGAACACCGGCCCGCTGATCGTGAGCGATGATATGCAAGCGCTGGGCCTGGAAAATACCTTCCTGGCGGGTTATTTCTACAACGGCGCGCCGCTGCTCAAACGCTACGAAACCCCGTCCAACAGCCGCACCGATATCTTCACCAGCCCGGATGTGTACGACCAGACCACTCCAGCCGATATCGGCATGCTGCTGGATGACATCTACCAGTGCGCTGAAAGCGGCGGCGGCACCCTGGTCGCGGCTTTCCCCGGGCAGATCACCCAGAACGAATGCAAGAGCATGGTGCAGTTCCTGTCGCGCAATCGCATCGGCGTATTAATCGAAGCCGGGCTGCCGGAAGGCACCCAACTGGCCCACAAGCATGGCTGGATCACCGACCCAACCGACGGCGTGATCCACACCATTGGCGACGCCGGCATCGCTTACACCCCCGGCGGCGATTTTGTTCTGGCGATCTTCATGTACCACCCCGGCCAGTTGGTCTTCAACCCGATCAACATCATCTACGCCGACCTCTCCCGCGCCATCTACAATTATTTCAACACCGCGCAGTAATGTGATCCGCCATACCATCTTGTATTACCCCACAGCCCTGTGGGGTAATACAAGGCAACAACGCGTTGGAAACCTAACCCTCCCCCCGCACCGCCGTGACCAGCCGCGCGTGCAACTCCTCCACCGGGAAACCCATCACTGCGCACAACTCTTCCTGCATCCGCAGGATCACCGGCGCCGTCGCGTCGATCGACTCAACGTGCTGCGGGTAGCGCTGGCGCAGCGAGCGCAGCCGCTCCTCCACCGTTGCCACCCGGCTGCCTTCCACCAGCTTATCGGCAAAGTACACCAGCTTTTCCTCCCACGTGCGCGGAGCAAATTCCGCGTCCAGCGCCTGGTGCAGCATGT
>CALDSL010000030.1 GCA_937920255.1 uncultured Anaerolineaceae bacterium
TTTCTACTCAGATGTTTGGATACCGATTCCTGAAACGGAGAAAGGGGCTGCAGGCATAAATGCCTCAACAGGCGCGCTGCGCCGGTCAGGTCAATGGTAGCACACACCTGCCGACTTGGCAAGGCTTACACAACCGGGCGCTGGAAGCGCAAAATGTTTTATTCTTTCCTGTCCAGCATGATCAGCAGCATGATGACCGGCGTGTGGGCATAGATGCTGTGCGACAGGTTGGCATCCATGCGCACCCAGGTTCCCGGTCTGGCGTCGTAGTGGTCACCCCCCACGGTCAGGTCGGCTTCCCCTTGCAAGATCTGAATGACGGCGGGAACCGAGGCGGTATGCTCTGACAGCTCCTGCCCAGGGGCAAAGGCGAAGACAATGGCTTTCATCCCGCCTTCACGCGAAATAGTGCGGCTGACGATGCTGTCGGTGGGGATGGTTTCGACGGTCTGGGCGATATCGGCGAAGTAGGTGTAGGGTTTTTCCATGCGGAAGCGATCCTTTCTAGGAGTGATTCTATCAAATTTGCAAATAAAAGTGGGAAAATTGCTCGAATTTTGGGAAACAAACTGGCCGGTTTTACGTTATAACTCTTGTGTTCGAACCCAGACAACGATGAGCGCAGCATGATAACGATTGATACCTTCCAAACCATTTCCGTGGCGCGGCCGTTTGAGCGCTCGTATTGGGTTATTCCCACCCGTCTCCTGGCGGGTGAATATCCCGGCTCGCTGTTAATGCAGGAAGCGCACGAGAAGATCTCCGCGCTGCTGAACCTGGGCATCGACACCTTTATTGACCTTACCCTGGCGGATCATCTTGATCCGTACACGCCCATTTTGAAATCGCTGGCCGACCGCATGGGGAAGAAGGTGGAGTATCTCAAGATGGGCTTTCGCGATCAGAGCGTTCCTTCGCGCCGCGACATGATCCGCATTTTAGACGCGATTGAAAAAGCGATTGATGAAGGGCACAATGTGTATGTGCATTGCTGGGGCGGCATCGGGCGCACCGGCACGGTGGTGGGATGCTACCTGGCGCGCCACGGTGTGACGGGTGAAGCCGCGTTGTTGGAGATCGAGCAGATGCGCGTGGTGGTTCCGTCTTCCCGCCCCTCCCCCGAGACGAACGAACAGCGCAAGATGGTGTTCAACTGGCCGGTGAACCAGTAGATGAGAATGCGACCCGCGCCTCGTTCCGAGGCGCGGGTCGCATTCTCATATCTGATACCCTCAGAAGAACATGGCCTGGACGAAGATATCGGTGAAGGCGGGGTAGGTGGTAAGCTCGATATAATTCTCGCGCCGGGCCAGGGCGAGCGCATCCGCGCGCTGCTGGCGTGAGAGCAGGAGCTGGCGCGCGCCGCTGCCGGCGGCGTTGCCCACCTGCCGGAACTTCTCGAGCGGCAGGGGTGGGAACATGCCGATTTTGACCGCGTTGGCCACATCGATATAGGTGCCAAACGCGCCAGCAATGATCAACGCGTCCAGGTCTTCGGCGCGAATACCACCCTCGTGAAGCAGAATGTTTACGCCGGCGCGGATGGCGGCTTTGGCAAGCTGGATCTGGTGCACGTCCTCGCGGGTGACGGTGATTTCCTGCCCGGTGGCGCTGCGCTCGGCGGGTACGAGGATGTACTCCGACAGGCGGCCGCGCACGCGCACTTCGGGCCGGCCGCGGTCGAGCGCGCCGCGCGTGTCGACGATGCCCGCGCCGCGCAGTTCGGCTACCGCGTCGAGGATGCCGGAGCCGCACAACCCGGCCGGCGGCTGGCCGCCGATGGTGTGCAGGAACACCTTACCCGCGCGAAACTGAACGCGCTCGATGGCGCCCGGAGCGGCGCGCATGCCGTGACGGATGTGCGCGCCCTCGAAGGCCGGGCCGGAAGCGCAGGAGCAGGCGAACAGCCTGCCCCCCACCGCCAGGGTGATCTCGGTGTTGGTGCCGATGTCCATGGCGAGCACATTTCCGCCCGCGCGCCAGGCGCCGGTGGCCAGCAGCATGGCAACGTGGTCGGCGCCGACGTAGCCGGCGATGTTGGGCGGCATGTAGACCGGGGCGGCAGGGGCGATTGCCAGCCCCACCTCGCGCGCGGAAAATTCGAGCGCGCCGCTGACGGCAGGCAGGTACGGCGCGGCGCCCAACTGCGCCACGGGCAGACCGGCGAACAGGTGGTGCATGGCGGTGTTGCCGACCACCACCGCCGCGGTCACCTGGCGGGGTTCAACCGCGGCTTCACGGCAGAGCTGCTCCAGCATGGCGTTGAGCGCGTCCACCAGCCGGGATTGCAGTGTCCGCCGGCCGTCCGGATGGCGGTCATAGTATGCGATGCGGGCGATCACGTCCTCGCCATAGGCGATCTGGGGATTCATGGCGCCCAAGCGGCCGGCGACGCGGCCGTCGCATAGATCGACCAGGTAGGCGGCCAGTTTGGTGGTGCCGATATCCACAGCGAGGCCGTACAGCCGGCGGCCGGCCGGGAGCAGCGCCGCCACCTGGGGCGGATTGGCCGCGGTGTTGATGGCGCAGACCAGCTCGCCCGCGTTTTCGGAAAGCAAACCGGGCAGGTCGGCCAGGGCTGGCAGGGCGAAGTCAACAGCAGGGTAGCCCTGGGCAGCCAGTGCGGCGCGCAGGCGCTCATCGGCGGCGCGCAGATCACCGGGCGCGGGAGGATCCAGGCGCGCGGCGACGGCTTTGACCGGCGGGTCCAGCGCGATGCTTTCTTCCAGGCCCTCCACCTGCACGCGCTGCGGCGCGGCCAGCGATTGGGGCGGGATGTCGATGCGCGTGTCACTACGGAGTTTCGACTGGCAGGCCAGACGAAGCCCATCGCGGCGTTCTTCATCGTTCAGCAGCTCCAGCTCATCGGCGGTCGGCGGGGATAGGCTGCCTTGCGCCAGCCGCACGCGGCAGGTGCCGCACGTGCCGCCGCCGCTGCACACCGCCACCAGTTCAATGCCGGCCTGGCGCGCGGCGTCCAGCAGGGTTTGGTCTGAGGTGGCGTCTACCCGCCGCCCGATGGGTTCGAAGTCGATCTGCATTGGGATGATTGTAGCGTATTCCTTCGGAAAAGCAGGTCGCGTTTAATGGGCCACGCAAAAAAAAGATGCACCGCGCACCGTCCCGGTGTTCCTTCGGGAAAGAAGCGAAGGAAACGCGAAGAAAATTTTTGAACGTTTTGCTTCGCGCTCTTCGCTTCTTTCCCGAAGGAACACCGGGACGGTGCGCGGTGCGCTTTTGTACGAGTTATCATACAAGAAACGATCGCCGCGGATGTGCGGCGATCGGGTAGAACGTGTTGCGGGGATGCTGCTAGGCCAGACGGGCGTCCAGTTCAATCGAGTCGAGGCCCGGGGCGAGCAGCACCGAGATGGGGCAGCCTTCCTTGGCCTGCGCCGCGTATTTCTGGAACTCAGCGTCGTCGATGCCGGGCACGCTGCCGGTGGTTTCCAGGCGAACGCGGCTGACACGGAAACCGCCGCCCTCTTTGGGTGACATCACCACGGTGGCTGTGGTTTTGATGCTCTCCGGGTTGTGGCCGGCTTTGGCGAGGATATTGGCAAATGCCATCGAAAAACAGCCGGCATGCGCGGCCGCGATCAGTTCTTCCGGGTTGGAGCCGGGGGTATTTTCAAAACGGGTGGTAAAGCTGTAGGCCACGTCGCTCACCGCGCCGCTTTGGGTGCTGACCCGGCCTTTGCCGCCGCGTAAATCGCCATTCCATTC
>CALDSL010000031.1 GCA_937920255.1 uncultured Anaerolineaceae bacterium
TCGTTGGCGGCCCAGTCCAGCCGGTCGCCGGGACGGCCCTTGCCGGCCAGCATCATCTTCACCGTAAAATCGCCGGCCAACACCTGCGCCCCGGGGTACTGGCGCTGGGCTTCGCGCGCCAGATCGCCGGTGCCGGCCCCCAGGTCGAGCAGGCGGCCGCCAGCGGGAAGCTGCGCGCGCCGAATGACGTCTTTGCGCCACTGCACATCCTGCCCGGCGGTCATCAGGCGGTTCATCAGGTCGTAGCGCGGGGCAATGCGCCCGAACATCTCCTGCACGTAGCGGGCGCGTTCGGGCGGGGAGGCGGGGGCGCTCATTCCACCGGCACCCAGGCCAGGATGGTCGTGCCGCTGTCCGGCTCGGAAGAAATCTCGACGTCGCCGCCCACGTTGCGGGCGCGGGTCTGCATGTTGGCCAGGCCGTGGCCGAGCGTCAGGTTGATGTTGCTCATATCGAACCCGCGGCCGTCGTCGCTGACTTCGAGCAGCACGCGCTCGGGACTGGTCCACACGGTGACGGTGACGTGCTTGGCGTGGGCGTGCTTGGCGATATTGGCCAGCGCCTCTTGCGTGATGTGGAACAGCGCCAGGGCCTTGGGCTGCGCCAGCCCGTTGAGCCCGTCGGGCGGGCCCTGCAGGTTGGCTTCCAGCAGGGTGTTGGCGCGGAATTCGCTCGCCAGGCGGTGCAACCCCTGCATCAGGTTTTCGTCGTGCAACTGGCGCGGGCGCAGGTCGAGAATATAGGCGCGGATATCGCGGATGGTGCTGTTGAGGTCGTTGATGGCCTGCTCGATGCGCGTGCGCGCCTGGTTGGGCGATTCGTCCAGCAGCAGGCGGGCGTGTTCCAGCGTCAGGCCCACGGCGTAGATCGACTGGATGATGCCGTCGTGCAAATCCATGCCGATGCGCTCGCGCTCTTCCAGCACCGCCAGCCGCCGCCCCTGCATGCTCAGGTGCACGTTCTCAATCGCGGTGCTGACCCACAGGCTGATGGCCGAGAGGAACTGCATCTCCAGCTCGCCCAGGCGCTGCACGTGGCAGCTTCCCAAACACAGCACGCCCAGAATGCCGCGCCGCCCGCTGAGCGGGAAGCACGCCACCTGGTTGAACTTGCCGGAAAGCGCCTCAGCGCTCAGGCCGGCGCTGGCCGGAGCCGGGACTTCGACCAGTTGCGGCTGCCCGGTCTCGGCGGTGATGCCCACCAGGCCCTCACCGATGCGGTACTGCTGCTTGGTGAACAGCGCTTCCACCGCGTCGCCGCGGTGCAGCACCAGGTTAAGCAGCTTGCCCTCTTCCAGCCGCAGGTACACCTCGCCCACGTCCAGGCGCAGGTAATCCATCACCTGGTTGAGGGCGCGGTCGAGAATCTGATCGTTATCGGGCGAAGAGGCCAGGGTGGAAGCCAGCTCGTTGAGCAGGGCCAGGTTTTCATTGCGGCGGGTGAGGATGCGGTCGCGCTGGACCATGCCCTCGTACAGCCGCGCGTTCTGGATCGCCACGGCGGCGTAGGTGGCCAGGGTCTCGATCATGCGCTGGTCTTCGCTGCTGAACTCCGCGCCGTTCATCTTGTTGGTCAGGTAAATCTGGCCCAGGCTGGTGTTGCCCTGGCGGATGGGTACGCCCAGGAAGGAGTGCATTTCGGGGTGGTGCTTGGGAAACCCGGTGCGGCGGGGATCCAGGTCAATATCGGGGATGCGGATGGTCTCCGAGTAACGCATCAGGTGGCCGATCAGCCCGCGGCCGACCGGCGGGTGCTCCATTTTGCCTACTTCATCAGCCGTCATGCCCACCGGGATGAATTTTTCCAGCTTGCCGCTGCTGTCCAGCACGCCTACGGCGGCATACTGCGCGCCGACCTGCTGGCACGCCAGGGTGGCGATGTTTTTCAGCAGCGAATCGAGCGAGACATTGCGCACCAGGCCCAGGCTGGCCTGGTGCAGTGCTTCCAGCCGGTCTTCGAGTTGTTCTCGGGATAGAATGGGGGTTTGCGCCTCGGGTTTCACTCGTTCATTTTACCCGAAATGGGTGACATTCGTCAATTAACAATGTGTAAGATGTCAGAGGGGCGGCGTGAAAGGACTTTCAGGAGAAGAGCGTTAACACGAATGGGGGCGAATTTTCACGAATGGCACGAATAAAAACGTTGGGTAGGGTACGCCTGGGCGCAGCCAATGGACAACCGTTAA
>CALDSL010000032.1 GCA_937920255.1 uncultured Anaerolineaceae bacterium
GATTTGAAGCTGCCCGAGATTGTGTACACGCTGGGTCTGGTGCTGTTTGTGTACACCATCGGTCTCAGCAGCGGCTCGATCTTCTTCACCTCGCTGCGGCGTTCCGGGCTGCGCTATAACGGGCTGGTGGCGGGCGGGATTATTTTTGCCGCGCTACTGACCGTGGTTGCGCGCGTGCTGATCCCGCTGCGCGCCACGCTCGCGGCGGGCTTGTTCGCCGGCAGCCTGACCAACACGCCAGCACTGGCGGGCGTGCTGGAGCACGTCAAACACGCGGCGCCGGCAGGGGTGCTGGAAACCTGGCTGTCAGATCCGGTGGTGGCCTACTCGCTGACCTACCCAATGGGCGTGCTGGGGATGATTTTGGCCATGTTCCTGCTGCAGCGCCTGTGGAAGGTGGACTTTCACAGCCAGGCGGAAGAGCTGAGCGAGTATGGGGTGGGGCATGATCCGCTGCAGACGCGCACGGTAGAAATCACCCGCGAGTGCTGCCTGAAAGTAACTGACCTGATGCGCGAGCAGCATTGGAATGTGATCTTTGGACGGGTGAAGCGCGGCGGTCAGGTGAGCCTGGTGAGCGGGCAAACCGAACTGGCCACCGGCGACCTGGTGAGCCTGGTGGGCACGCGCGAAGTGCTGGACACTGCCACCGCTTACCTGGGCGTGCAGCGCCAAGAGCGGCTTGAGTTTGACCTGAGCCAGTACGACAAGCGTCGCATCGTCATCTCCGCGCCGGATATCCCCGGCCGGCGGCTGCGCGACCTGAACCTGATGGAAAAATACGGCGCAATCGTTACCCGCGTGCGCCGCGGCGATATGGAAATGCTGCCCCACGGCGATACCATGCTGGCCCTGGGCGACCAGGTGCGCGTGGTTGCGCCGCATGGCCAGATGGAATCCATGGCAACCTACCTGGGTGATTCCTACAAGGCGATCAGCGAAATTGATATCCTTACCTTCAGCCTGGGCTTGGGTCTTGGGCTGGCGCTGGGCATGCTGCCGATCCCGCTGCCCGGCGGGGTGACGCTGCGACTGGGAATCGCCGGCGGGCCGCTGATCGTGGCGTTGATATTGGGCGCGCTGGGCCGCACCGGGCCGATGGTGTGGGAAATGCCGTACAGCGCCAACCTGACTCTGCGCCAGATTGGGCTGGTGCTGTTCCTGGCCGGTGTGGGGACGCGCTCGGGTTTTGCATTTTTTGACACCCTTCGTCAGGGCTACGGCCTGCCGATCTTCCTGGCCGGGGCGGCGGTCACATTTGTTACCAGCCTGCTGGTGCTGTGGGTCGGGTATCGCTGGCTGCGCATCCCATTTGGGCTGCTGTTGGGCATCACCGCCGGAATGCAAACACAACCGGCGGTGCTGGGCTACGCGCTGGAGCAGACGAATAACGATCTGCCCAACATCGGCTATGCCAGCGTGTACCCGGTTGCGATGATCGCCAAGATCCTCCTGGCGCAGATTCTGCTGGCATTGTTTTTGTAGATAGTCAGTGGGATTTGCCAAAAACCGTAAAATGTAGGTTGGGTTGAGCGTTAGCGAAACCCAACACTCTTATAGTCACAGTAATGTTGGGTTTCGCTAACGCTCAACCCAACCTGCAACTTCTACAACTTCGCGCCTCCGCGTTTCAATGTGTCTTGCGATTTGTGTGAAGGATTAAAAAAACCGCCCCGGTGAGGACGTCCGGGGCGGTGTGCAAAATTGCGCAGGTCAGTCGTTTGCCGCGGCTGCCACTTCGACGATTGGACCGTCGATATGGGCCAGGGTGGGCAGGAAGAAGCCCGCCGCGCCAAGCAGCACCAGGGTGATAGCGGTGGCCCAGAACCACAGTTTGATGCCAAAATGATCGGAAAGCGGAGCGGCTAGCAGCATCGAGACCGGCCCCATCCCCATCGCAAACGTGCTGATGAGCGTCAGAACGCGGCCCTGCATCTCGTGCGCAACTTTTGATTGCACGATAGCGAACAGCGGGCCGTTGGTCATCACATTCATTGACCCGGCCAGTGCCATGCCTGTGAGCGCCATGCCAAACATATGCCCCGGCGCGCTCGCGATCATTACGAAGCCCAGACCTAACCCGATCAGCCCTGCCAGGGTGGTGTAGATACGATTTTTAAATCCACCCCATACCCCCAGCACCAGGCCGCCAATGATTACCCCTACGCCAAAGACCGATTCGATGGCCGAAAAGTGCCACGCACCGCCTCCAAAATGCCGGGTGATCAGTAGCGGCATGAGCGCATTGGTAGGGAAGGCCACGAAGTTCACCAGACAGGCCATCGCCAGCAGGAGCATCATCCCCGGCCAGGCGCGCATGTAGCGGTAACCGGCGGCCACGTCGCTGAACACAGACCGAACAGTCACTGCTCCGGCTGCCGGTGTTGCGGCCGGTTGTGGGATGTGGATGAAGAACAACAGCGTTACGGCGATGACAGCGGTCACAATGTCAATCATCAAGATGCTGAAAATCGGAGCAAAACTGATCAGAAGGGCGGCCAGCGGTGGGGTGGCGATCGAAAGAACGCCGCGCAGGCTCTGGTTGATCCCCGCCACGCGCGCCAGGTGCTCATCCGGAACCATCATGGAGGTGGAAGCCTGCATCGCCGGCCAGTGGAACAGGCCGCCCAGCGCGCGGGCGAACATTAGCGCGTAGATGTGCCAGTGCTGGATCCAGCCGGCGAAAAAGATCAGCGCCAGGACGGCGGTCGCCAGGGCGACAAACAGGTCGGCGTAGATCATGATGCGCTTGCGGTTCCAGCGGTCGACCAACGCGCCGGCAAACGGGCTGAGCGCGATCTCGGGCAAGATCGCGGCGGTGGTGGCCAGCGCCAGTACCGAAGCCGAGTCGGTTTCTTTCGCCAGCCACCATACCAACGCAAACTGCACCAGACCGCTGCCCAGCAGCGAGAAAGCCTGGGCCACCCACACCGGTATGAAACGCCGCAGCCAGTTATCAGACAGTTTTGACGCTTTCATTTGCCTTTACTCGATATAAACTTCGACGTGTTCGCCGTCTTCATCGTCGGTTACATCCACGATCTGGCCGGTGATGCCCTGCGAGATAAACTGGTTCAGTTCATCCATATCCAGGCCTTCGACCTGCGGCGCAAACTTCGAGCCCATGCGCAGCCCCATCGAGACCACGCCCAGCGGGATGCGGACGTTGGCGCGCACTTTACCGGTGTTCAGATCGGTGACACGAACATGAAACCAGCGCCCGCCTTCGGCGCGCGGTGCCGTCCTTTCCGCTTTTGCCGGGCGAGCAGCGCTTTCTGCCGAGCCGCCTTCATCCAGTAAGTCCATCAATTGCATGCCTTCTTCCGGGCTTATTTTGCCTTCCTGGATCATTTTCAATACGCGCATCTTTTCCTCGTTCATGTTTAAGCTCCTTCCTGACTATGCTTTATGATTCCGAACTGCTCTCTTCTTTTTTACCGCGCAGGCGTCGCTGCGCATCCGCCCAGGTAATGCGCCCCTGGTCAAGTTCTTCCAGAATGCGGCGGCGTTCCTCAGCGTTGGGGCGGGCGGGTTGCTCTTCGCGCCCGGCTTCGAGGCCCAGTGCACGCTGCACTTCGTTGAAGCGGTTGCGCAGCGTGGGATAGGATAAGTTGAGTTCTTCTTCCATGCGGTTGTAGCGGCCCTCGCAGCGGATAAACGTCAGCAGGAACTGCATCTGATCCGGGGTGAGATGCTCGAATACATTACCGGTGGTCATGACCGTGCTGAAGTGGCCTTCGATGCTGGTGTGGCACTGGTTGCAGTGCAACCGGGTCACTTCAAGGTCTGCGTTACAGACAGGGCAAACGTTTAGGACTGGTCTCGTCATACCATCCTCCAGAAAATTAGGGAGATTGTGTCCGAACCTCGGGATTATTTAACGCTGTTTTCGATTTCTGAATTTATTGTAGCAAATATTTAAATATTGTCAATAGGTAACTAAAGAATATTCAATAATTCCTTCAAGAACTATAGAAATATCAAAGCCAGGTGCGCTTTTCAGGTCGCCCAAAACGTGAATCGCGAAGGCGCGAAGACGCGAAGGAAAACGGAAAAATCTTCGCGTCTTCGCGCCTTTCCCGAAGGACGCCGGGACGGTGAGCGATTCCACTTCTCGCATCATCTTGATCGAGCCATCAAACACGACTATCCATCCTGGCGCTCACCCATAATGAACCAGCTCCCTTTGCGGTCGCCGGCATCTTTGGGGGAACGGTCATAATAGATCTCGTAAATGCGCCCGCCCTGCACCCGCACGCGGAAATAAAAACGGCCCACGCCAAATGAACCGCGGGTGGATGCGACTGCCGCGTGCTGCGGGGCCATGTTACGCGCCATGCGACCGCGGCGGCGGTAATCGAACCACTCTTCCAGCAGTTCTACCACGACGTACACCTCGCCGCGCCAGCGGAAGGCATCAGGGCAGCCGGGCTTCTTTTCCAGCGCCGGCGGTTCGTGGAAAATCGCCTCAATCGGCTCGCCGATGAAGTGAAACGGCTGTGTGCTCATACCGTAATTTTACAGCAGGGGAAGCTGCAGCGCCGGGCGTTTTCCGTCCAGCAAAATAAACGGCGCGGCCCGGCCGGTGCGAATGCCCAGAGCTTTGAGGTCATCCAGGTTGCGCAGGTTGGCGCGCCGCCGCGCGGTCAGGATGGCCTGTACGCCCTTGGGACCAAAGCCGGGGATGCGCAGCAGATCCTGGCGGCTGCCGCGGTTGATTTCCAGCGGCGCCTGCTCCAGGTTGGCGCGCGCCCAGGCCAGCTTGGGGTCAACCTCCAGCGGCAGATCGCCTTCGGGGGTAAAGGGCATCTCCTCAAACGCGAAGCCGTAATCGCGCAGCAGAAACGCGGCCTGGTACAGGCGGTTGCGCCGGATGGGGTTGACCGCTGGCTGGTTTTCCAGCGGCGTGCCGGTGACCGGCGCAAAGCCGGAGAAGTACACCCGCGCCAGGCGCAAATCCTGGTGCAGAAAGGCGGTTGCACGCAGCAAATCCAGGTCGCGCTCGCCCACCGCGCCGACCACAAACTGAGTGGTGCTGGACGGCCAGCGGCCGTTCCAGCCCTGACGGCCGTCCATGCTGGCGCGGATCTGGCTGACCCAGCGCAACGGCTGGAGCAACTCGGTCATCAGCGCTTTTTGCGGCGCGAGGCGCGCCAGGCACTGATCGTTGGGGCCTTCCAGGTTGACCGATACCCGGTCTGCGAGCTGCATGGCGCGCAGCACCTGGTCTTTCTCCGCGCCCGGCATGATCTTGAGATGCAAATAGCCGCGAAAATGCAGCTTGTGGCGCAGGATTTCGGCCGCGTCCAACAGACGGTCCTGGGTGCGCACGCCGCCGCCGGCCACGCCCGAGGAGAGGAACAGCCCGTCCACCGCGCCGCGCTGGTGCATCTGCATAAAGGCGCGCGCCAGTTCTTCGGGCTGGAAGCTCGCGCGGCGCATATCGCGTCCGGCCCGGAAGGCGCAGTAATTGCAGTTGCGCTCGCAGGCCGAAGTCAGCAGGGTTTTGAGCAGCGGCACCTGGCGGCCGTTGGGCAAAGATGCGCGGTAGATCGGCAGGCTTTCTTCTCCGCAGGGCGGAATGGCTCCACCGCGCGCGCCGCTCTCCTCCTCAGCGGGCTCCACTTCCATGTACTGTTGGAACAGGGCAAACTTGGCTTGCGCATCCATGCATCCATTATAGAACGCTTATTCTAGCGCTGTCAACTGGCCGTTGGGAGGAATTTTTGGCAGAATTTCTCTATTCAATGTTATGATTGGGCGGTCCAATTTGTTCGATCTTGATTGATGAGACGTGGATTGAAACCGGCAAATTCCATCATCCTGGCTCTAACCGCAATCCTCATATGGAGCACGCTGGCGCTGGCGGGCAACGGGCTGCAGAGCGTGCCGCGCCTGCTGCTGCTGGCCATCGTCCTGCTGACCAGTGGCACCACCTCGCTGGTGCGCCGCCGCGCCTGGGGCATTCCGCTCAAAACGCTGGCGGTCGGGGTGGGGGGTATCTTTGGCTACCACTTCCTCTACTTCACCGCCTTTGCGCATGCCCCGGCCGTGGAAACCAACTTGATGAACTACCTGTGGCCGCTGCTGATTGTGGTGCTCTCGCCGCTGATCATCGTCAATACACGGCTGCGGACGAACCACGTGATCGGCGCGCTGTTTGGACTGGCGGGCGCCAGCCTGATCGCCACCGGTGGGAAACTAAACCTGCAGATGATGTACCTTCCCGGCTACCTGGCCGCGCTGGGCGCGGCGCTGATCTGGGCGTTGTATTCGCTGCTGACCAAGCGTTTACCGCCATTTCCCACCGATTCGATTGGCGCGTTCTGCCTGATTTCCGGTTTGCTTTCGCTGGGGTTGTATTTTCTCGGGGGCGGAAGCAGAGCGGAAATTACCGCTTTGCCGGCGCGGCAGTGGATCTTTCTCATCCTGGTTGGAATTGGGCCGATGGGCGCGGCGTTTTTCTTCTGGGACGCAGCCCTAAAACGCGGCGACCCGCGCGTCATCGGCTCGCTGGCGTATTTGACCCCGCTGCTTTCCACCGTCAACCTGGTGATCTTCGCCGGCCAGCGCCTGACCCTGGTCTCATTTCTGGCCATGTGCTTCATCATTACCGGCGCGGTCATCGGCTCGGTAAATCGCCCGGTAAAAAATCCACAGACGGCTGAAGCATAATACTGCGCAAGAAGTGACTCTTTCCTCTGTATAATACCAATAGGTTTTTGCCAGTTGTCGGCATCTCTTACAGATTGGGGCGGAATTGTGGAACAGCGATGACAACAATCTATTCGCGTTATCCCAGTGATGAAATCTTATCTCATCCGGAAGGGTGGTCGCAGTACCAGAAACATGACTATTCTGCTGTACGGCTGCACCTGTTGCTCGAGACGCACCAGGCGGGAAACCGGACCTATATCGGTGAAATCCTGAATTCGTTCCACGGTCCTGGCAAAATTGAGATGAAGGATACGGTCGAAGGCGAACTGTCGATCATCAACCTCAGCGAAACGGTGGCTGCGCAGATCGTCGCCAATGAAGTGATCACAGGCATCAACGCTGAACTGCGGGCAGGAGTGCAGGCACCCTCGTACCATGTAACCCCGGGCATTTCCGCCGGAATCCAGTCACGCCTTTCAAAAACCGTGCAGACTACCATAACCGGCAGCACCCGGGTGGAACAACGCGTGCTGCATAAGTTTGAGATCACGCATAGTTTTGAAACGAAAGCAGATGAGGATTATTACGCGGTGGCAGTCTATAAGCCTATGCTGTGCGATGTATACCTGCGCTATATTGACTACCTGTTTGTTGAGTATCAGAACTCACTGTTTGGTTTTGGAAAGAAAATCAACCTGCCGCGCCCGGTTCGTAACCAGCATATCAATCGCATCAATGTGAGCAAGCCGCTATTTTCCATTCGTTATTGGGAACAACTGCCACGCAGTTCACAGATTTTCTCACAGCAGCAGTACGCCGATCAGACAGACAAAGTTTACTTTCCAGATACAGTCAGCGTGGAGCCGCTTACCAAAAAAGTGCAGTTTCACCTGCCTGAATGGCCCGAACAGCCAACCCTGTACACGCTGGCAAACACTGCGCTTCCCTACCGGTGGGGTGACAAGCAGGCCGAGTGACCTTGCCGTGATGGCAAGGCTTCGCGCGAATGCACCAAAGCGCTGATTACTGCGCGGCCGCGCCCAGCGATACGCTGAACGGCACGGGGATGAATACCAGCAGGAAGACCACCAGCATCAGCACCGCCAGCGCCTTGTGGCGGTTATCCAGCGGGGTGATCTGGTCCAGCGGCTCGGCGTAGCTGCGGCCGACCAGGAAGAAGATCAGCGCCACCCACAGCCACCAGCCGTTCCAGAAGAAACCCAACCCCACCAGCGCCACCAGGATGATGGGCAGCAGGCGCTGGGCGCCCCGGCGGCCGAACAGCACGTAGAGGATGTGGCCGCCGTCCAGTTGCCCGGCGGGGATCAGATTGAGCGCGGTCACCAGCAGGCCACCCCATCCGGCCCAGGCCACCGGGTCAAGGATCACATCGGTGCCGCCCAGGGGGATCGGCTGGCCGGTGAAAAAGTAGCGCGCCCAGTACAGCAGCGGCGGCAAGCCGTCGTAGCTGGCCGGAGC
>CALDSL010000033.1 GCA_937920255.1 uncultured Anaerolineaceae bacterium
GACCGACGGCCAGGGGCGGGTGGTCGATTTCCGTAACACGGTATTGATCATGACCAGCAACCTTGGCACCGAATTTGTGCGCCGCGGTGGAACGCTGGGCTTCCTGCCCGGCAGCGAATCGGACGAGGAACGTGAATCGCACGATAAGATCAGCAAGGCGCTCAAGAGCACCTTCCGGCCCGAGTTCCTCAACCGCATCGACGAGATCATCATGTTCTCGCCGCTTTCGCTGGAGCAGATGACAGAAATTGTAGATCTGCAGATGAAAGAAGTGCAAACCCGGCTGCAAGAGCATGGCCTATCGGTGGAACTGACGCAGCCCGCGCGCGAATGGCTGGCCAAAGTCGGGTACGACCCGGCCTTTGGCGCCCGCCCGCTGCGCCGCGCACTGCAGAAGAGCGTAGAAAGCCCGCTGTCGATCAGCCTGCTTTCCGGCCAGTTCGCCTCTGGCGATAAGGTTATCGTCGACCTGGATGAGAGCGGGCAGCATCTTGCCTTCCGCAAAGAGCAGCCGCTCTCACCCGTCTCGCTCAACCGTGACCAAAACTCCACGGTTTGATCGAAGCACGCGGTGTTGAGAAGATGATGGGTTTTGAGGCCTCTTATTGGGGGCCTCAAAACCCTTTTCATTATCGGGAACCCCCGACTGGGCAGCAGCGTCTAGTGCGTGAAAGAACACGAATGAGGATAGGAACAAACAAATGCGATATATGACAGGAATATTCTTTCTGATGTTGACCGCCGTTGTGCTGGCGGCTTGCGGCAGCGGCGAAATGGTACCGCCATCGGACCCAACCCGCAATCCGGATACCAGCGTGGAGTCGCCGGGCGTTAGCCCAACCCAAGGCGGCGAAAGCGCCCTGCCGTATGACCCGCAGCCGGGAGACGATGCGCTGCAGCGCGGAAACGTGTACCTTGACCAGGCCAGCGTTTTGCTGATGGAAAGCTTCCCGCCACAGGTGGGCGTGAATCTGGCCGGCAATTTGCCCACCCCCTGCCACAGTTTGCGCATAGCCATTAGTGAGCCAGATAAGGATAACAACATTCGCCTGGATGTGTATTCGGTTGCGCCAACGGATGTGGTTTGCGCCGAGGTGCTTAAGCCGTTCAAGGCCAACATCAATCTGGGCAGTTACCCGGCCGGCCAGTACACCATTTTGGTCAATGAAAACCAAATCGGCGAGGTGGTCTTACCGTAAAGCCCGGCGGGATTTGCGATATACTTGATGCATGGTTGTGAATCCGGAACAGCTTCCCGCTTTCTTCAAAACCATTCATCTATTTGGCCGTCTGGTTAATGAACAGCTGGCCTATATCGCCGGAGCGATGCAGTCGCGCGCGGTGGAAAAAGACCACTTCATCTACGAACTCAACGGAGATGCGCTGCACTTCTACATCCTCTACCGCGGAAAGGTTCGCCTGCGGCGCGAGATTGGGGATGAGGAGCCCTACGACGCAGTGATCGCTCCAGGCGATTTCTTTGGGCTCGAGTCGATTTCGGGTGAGCCCTACTGGGTGACCGACGCCATCGCCGAAGAGGACAGCATCGTCCTCTACCTGACCAGCGAGCAGTTGGATCAGATCAGTCTCGAGATACCGGAACTGCGCTACCGGCTGGATCTGGCCGTGCGAAGTTTCAACTTGATGTGGAACGTATCACTCGCCTGGCGCGAGAAAGACGAGGCCATTTATTACTTTACACGCCGGCACGTGATCTTTATGTTGCTGCGCATGCTTGGCCCATTTGCCTTCTTCCTGGCGGCCCTGACCGCGTTTTTGATCGGCCGCATCGCGATGCAAAGCTCGATGATTGTCCCATTGATGCTGTCCGGATTCTTCCTGACGGTCAGCCTGCTGTGGGGCGTATGGGTCTATTTTGACTGGGCCAATGACTATTTTGTGGTCACCGACCGGCGCGTACTGGTCTTCGAGAAAGTGATCTTGATGTTTGACAGCCGCAACGAAACGCCGTTGGAAGCCGTTTTGGCGGTGAACCAGCGTACAAGCTGGCTGGGGCGGATTCTCAACTACGGTGATATTTCCGTAAAAAGTTTTACCGGCACCAACAGCATGAATTTCCTCGAAGCCACCAATGAAGTGCAGCAGATCATCGAGTACCTGCTGTTGCGCGCGCGCCAGCGAAAAAGCAGCGAGGAACTGCGCACCATCTCCCAGACCATTCGCCAGCGTCTGGGGAATCAAGGCCAGGCCGGCTCGCCGCAGCAGCGCGGCGGGCAGCAGGCAGGGGAGCAACAAGGCCAGCCGCAACCGGCGCAGGTGCGCATGTCTCCGCTGCAGC
The DNA here is from genome assembly GCA_937920255.1 of uncultured Anaerolineaceae bacterium. Lineage (GTDB taxonomy): Bacteria > Chloroflexota > Anaerolineae > Anaerolineales > Anaerolineaceae > CALDSL01. Next base: position 2,300 of record CALDSL010000033.1, read on the forward strand.
GCCAGATTGCCACGTTCTTAAATCTGCGTATCGAAGAAGATGGCGTCATCATTTATCGCAAACACTGGTTTATTCTGCTGCAGCAGATATGGGCTCCAACATTAATCTTGCTGCTATTTCTGCTGGTGCTCATTCTGCGTCTCACCAACATTTTCACCCTGTTCTCACTGGCAGGCACGTTGTTGGTGATCTTTTCCGTGGGTATCTTCGTCTTTGGCTGGTGGGTCTATCAATATGTGGATTGGACCAACGACCTGTACGTCATCACCAGCGAGCAATTGATCGATGTTGACAAGCGCCCGCTTGGGACCGAAACGCGCAAGGCCGCGCCATTGAAGAATATCCTCAGCATCGAATACCAGCGGTTGGGGATCATTGGCAATATCTTCAATTTTGGTACAGTGTTTATCAAGGTCGGCGAGACCACGTTCACGTTCGATTATGTGCACGACCCAAGGCGCGTGCAGCGGGAGCTGTTCAACCGTTTCAGCGAGGTAAAGGAACGCGAGCGCAAGGCCGAAGAGCAGGCCGACCACAAACGCATGGCCGACTGGATTGAAACCTACCACCGCTGGCAGGAAGACCAGGGCCTGGGTTCGTAGATTTGCGTGCCACCGGTTGTGCCGGAAGCCGTTGAAACTTCACTGTTCGTCTAGGAAACTTCGTACGCCGGTGGAACTCGCCGGTCACGAGCGAGTTTCCATAATATAATTGAGAAATTGGGATGGCGGCGTTCCGCTGTGCCTGTGTTGTAAACAATGATTATGTGTGGGTGAAAACGATGGGATTACGTGAAATCGTCTTTGTGCCGGACCCCGTTTTACGGCGTAAGGCGCACAAAGTGACAACATTTGATAAAGAGTTCCAAACGCTGGTGGATGACATGGTGGAAACCATGCGCGAAGCGCCAGGTGTTGGTCTGGCCGCGCCGCAGGTGGGTATCCCCGCGCGGCTGATCGTGGTGGAATACGCTGATGAGGAAGAGGAAGACGAGGAAGCCTCCAAAGAGGTTCCCAAGAAACTGTTCATCGTGGCTAACCCCGAAATCGTGAAGGCATCCGAGGAGATGGAAATCGGGCCGGAAGCGTGCCTTTCGGTGCCCGGCCTGGTGGGCGATGTTGACCGGCATGTGAAAATCCTGGTGAAAGGCTATAATCGACGCGGCCAGCCTGTGAAGATTAAGGCCGAAGGCTGGCTGGCGCGCATCTTCCAGCATGAAATCGACCACCTGGAAGGCGTGCTGTTTACCGACCGGGCTTCCCGGGTATGGAAACCCAAAGAGGGTGAGCCTATCCCGGCTGACTAGCCATGCACCTCACCCGCCTGTCGCTGACAAATTTCCGCGCCTTTACCCGCCTGGACATGGACGTGCCCCGGCGGCTTCTCTTGTTGGTGGGTGATAACGCTCAGGGCAAGACCAGCATCCTCGAAGCGATTTACTACCTGGCCACGTTTACATCGCTCCAGGCGCAGGCCGACCGGCAGTTGATCAGTTTTATGGCCAGCAGCGAGCCAACCGCCGTCACGCGCCTTGTGGCTGAGTACCAGCGCCGCGGGCGCCCGCATAAGCTGGAAGCGCGCCTCATCCTGGATTCCACTGCAACCAACGGCGGGCGGCTGCGCAAAGAAATTTTGGTAGACGGGGTAAAACGCCCGGCGCACGAGGCCATGGGCGCGTTCAACGCGGTGATCTTCATGCCGCAGATGACGCGCATCCTGGAAGAAGGCCCGGACGAGCGCCGCCGTTACCTCAACCTCGCGCTGTCGCAGGCGGTGCCGGGTTACGCTTTGGCGCTGAGTGAGTACAACCAGATCGTCACACAGCGCAACGCGCTCCTCAAGCAATTGGCCGAGCGCAGCAGCAGCGACGGCGATCAACTGGCCTACTGGGATGATCTTCTGTCGCAGCGCGGCGCGGTCTTGATCCACGCGCGCATCGCCGCGGTGGAAGAACTGGAGCGGCTGACCTCGCGCATCCATCACCGGCTGACGCACTCGGGCGAGATCCTGCGCATGGTGTACCAGCCGTCGTACGATCCACTGGGCATTCCGGAAGGCCAGTACAGCCTGCCGTTGCAGACCACCCAGACGTACCGAAACAACTTTACCCGCGAGCAGATCCAGAAAGGGTTTCTTGCCCGGCTGGCGGCGCTGCGCCAGGAGGAGATTGCGCGTGGGGTGACCACAGTCGGCCCGCACCGCGACGAGATGCGCTTCCTGGCCAACGGCGTCGATCTGGGTGATTTTGGCTCGCGCGGGCAAGTGCGCACCGCGCTGCTGGCGCTCAAACTGGCCGAAGTGGCCTGGCTGCGCGAGCGCACGGGCGAAATGCCGGTGCTGCTGCTGGATGAAATTCTGGCCGAACTGGACACCCAGCGCCGCTCCGACTTGCAAATCTTCTTGAGCGAGTCAGAGCAGGTGATGATGACCACCACCGACCTGAACCTGTTTGATCCGGAGTTCGTGGATCAGAGCACAGTGTGGAACATCAAGGCCGGGTGCGTGGTCACGTAAGGGGTGTTTTGGTGGGTATTCCCACCCGGCGCGGGAAGCGCGGCGGGGTGGCGGCGAGCTTATCGACCACGATCAGGTAGCGGTCTTCGGCCACACCCGGCAGGTGAATCGGGTTGAGGTGGCGCAGGTGGCCGCCCAGAAGTTGCATCGCTTTTTCCGCCTGTTGCGTTTCCGCCGGCCCGTTTTGACCCTTTTGCGCCAGAATCGCCCCGCCGACCTTGACCAGCGGGAGCAGGTACTCAACCAGAATGGGCATGCTGGCCACCGAGCGCGCCACGGCCCAGTCGTATTTTTCGCGGTGGGCAGGCATGCGCCCCAACTCTTCCGCCCGCGCCTGGATCACTTCCACTTTTTCCAGCATCAGGGTCTGCACCATGTGGCGGCAGAACTCGGTTTTCTTGCCCACCGATTCAACCAGGGTCAACTGCATGCTGGGATAGATGATCTTGAGTGGAATGCCCGGAAAACCCGCGCCGGTGCCAATATCCACCAGGCGGCGGGGCGGCTTTTCGCGCAGCACCAGGTGGCACGAGAGCGAATCGAGGAAGTGCTTGGTGAGAATGCCCTCTTCATCCCGAATAGCGGTCAGGTTAAAGCGGCTGTTCCATTCCACCAGTTCCTGGCGGTAACGGTCAAAGGCCGCGAGCTGAGAGCCAGTAAGCTGCAGGCCGAATAGGGTTTGCGCATCCTGTTTGAGTTTCTCCATCGCTGAAATTATACCCCTACAGCCGCCGTGAGAATACCAATACGGGCAACACAACCGGTGGAGGTTGTGAAGCTGTACTATAATTTTCCCATGCAGCCTGATCCCTTATCCCCATCCGAACTTTTTAATTTTCAATCGCGCGTGGTGCTGGTCACCGGAGCCGGGCGCGGAGTGGGCGCGGCCATCGCCCGGCGCTTTGCGCAGGCCGGAGCGCGCGTGGCGGTGCATTATCACAGCAGCGCGGATGCCGCGCTGGCGCTGGTATCCGAATTGGAGCAATCTGGCGCTGGGACGCGCGCTTTCTCCGCGGACCTGACCCAGGAAGAAGCGGTGCGCGATCTGTTTGCGCAGGTGCGGGCGCGCTTTGGGCGGCTGGACGTCCTGGTCAACAACGCCGGCAGTTACCCGGTGACCCCGCTGCTGGAGCTTTCCGGCGCGGAATGGGAGCAGGTGATGGCCGCCAACCTGCGCAGCCTGTTCCTGTGCACGCGCGAGGCTGCGCGCTGGATGGTCGATGCCGGCGAGGGTGGGGTTGTGGTCAATATCGCCAGCATTGAAGCCCAACATCCCGCCCCCGGTCATAGCCATTACGATGCCGCCAAAGCTGGCGTGATCGCCTTCACGCGCAGCGCCGCGCTGGAGCTGGGCGCGAACGGCATCCGCGTCAACGCAGTCTCCCCGGGCTTAATCTGGCGCCCGGGGATCGAACAGGATTGGCCACAGGGTGTTGCCTCCTGGCAGGCGGCCGCCCCGCTGGGGCGCATGGGCCAGCCGCACGAAGTGGCCGACGCCTGCCTGTTCCTGGCATCGCCGGCCGCGCGCTGGATCACCGGCACGAACCTGGTGGTGGATGGCGGCATATCGGCGCGCAGCTTGTTCTAACCTCCGCGGTTATTCTGGCTATAACACGCTCCTGCCATCGCGGTTGCGGCAGGCTGCCTGACAAATCTGCAAACTGACCTTCTTCACCTTGCGGTTCGCCATCCGACTCCTTATAATCGGATGAACAATAACCCAATTTCGACCTTACAGGTGGAGCAACATGGAACAACAGATGCAGGCCTTTTATGGGATGCTGGTCTTTCTGACCCTCACCCTTACTGGTGGCTATATTGCCGCGATCGTCTTCCTGAACTTCAAACCCCGCAAGTCAACTGAAACACAGCTTGCCCGGCGCGCGCTGCGCAGCCTGGGGATGAAAGACCAGCCGGACTGGAAAACAGTCATCATTTCCGCGACCAGTGATGTGGAAATTCCACTTGAGCAGTTGTGGGAAACCTGGTCGAACCTCGAGCAGTGGCCGTCCTGGTCCGCGCTACACACATCGGCCAAGTGGGCCGGTGAACCGGAATGGCAGGTGGGCGCGTGCTTTGAACAGGGCATGAAGCTCGGCTTTCCGTTCGGCAACATCCGCAGCAAAGAGACTGTGGCGCAGTACTACCCGGAACGCGAGGTGGGCTGGTGCAAGAACAACGGTCCGATCAAGAGCTGCCATATCTGGTCGTTCAATCTGCTGCCCAACCGCCGCGTGCGCGTCACCACCACCGAGGTTCTGCATGGCACCCTGATCGGCATGCTAAAACCGGTGATCTTACTGCAATGGCAGCGCAAGTTTGAAAAGAGCGTCACCAGCCTGGTGAAACACGCCTCCAACCGCGTGCCACAAGGCTAAATTGTTCTCGTAAGAAACTACAGCCATCCAGAGAGACTTGGATGGCTGTTTTTGTTTTGCCAGAAAATTTAAAAAATGCTTGACAGGCCTAATCGCATTATGTTAGAATGTTTTTGTTAAGTTATTCTTGTGAAAGGAGCGCACAATGGTGAGGATCTATTCCGAAATCAGCATCGCAGTTGTTCGCGCTGCCGCCGTCAGCGGTGGTGTTGAGCCTTGT
>CALDSL010000034.1 GCA_937920255.1 uncultured Anaerolineaceae bacterium
TAATGAGACTCTAGTGGTATGACTTTATGAGACTCAACAGAAGCGAAGAGCGCGAAGGAAACGCAAAGAAGATTTTAAGTCGCTTTTCTTCGCGTTTTTCTTCGCGCTCTTCGCTTCTTCGCGGTGAATCTTTTTACGTGGCCCGTTAAACGCGACCGGCTTATGTGCGTTTTCAAACCAATTCAAAAATGCCCCAAATGGGTCATAGCAACAGCCCGGCGGGCTTCTTATAATCAGGCGAGCATAAAACACAGGAGGCTTTGTATGTCAATCGTAGAAGAAGTCCTGCGCCTGGGCGCGGATGTGGACATGGTGGACTTGCGATTTGTGGATATGCCGGGCACGTGGCAGCACTTTACCATCCCGGCGCGGCTGCTGACCGCCGGGCTGTTTGAGGACGGCCTGGGGTTTGACGGCTCGTCGATCCGCGGTTTTCAGGAGATCCACGAGTCGGACATGCTGCTGATGCCCGACCCGACCACGGCGTTCGTGGACAGCACGCGCGAGATCCCGACTCTGGTGGTGCTGTGCGACGTGTACGATCCGCTCACCCGCCAGCACTACTCGCGCGATCCGCGCTACGTGGCGCACAAAGCCGAGGCCTACCTGAGGCAGACCGGGCTGGCCAACATCAGCTATTGGGGGCCGGAACCCGAGTTCTTCCTGTTCAACGACGTGCGCTATTCGACCAGCACCAATGAGTCGTTCTATTTCATCGACAGCGTAGAGGGCTGGTGGAACAGCGGCAAGGACGGCGGCGGCAGCAAGGGCGGGCAGATCCAGCCCAAGCGCGGCTACTTCCCCGTTCCGCCCACCGATACGCAGGCCGACGTGCGCGGCAAGATCGTGATGGCGCTCGAGAAGGCCGGCGTGGAAGTGGAGCTGCATCACCACGAGGTGGCCACCGCTGGGCAGGCCGAGATCGACATGCGCTTTGACACGCTGGTGTGCATGGCCGACAAGGTGATGAAGTTCAAGTATTTTGTCAAAAACGTGGCGCGCATGAACGGGCTGACGGCCACGTTTATGCCCAAGCCCCTGTTTGGCGATAACGGCAGCGGCATGCACGTGCATATGAGCCTGTGGAACGACGGCGCCAACGCGTTTTACGATGAAGCCGGGTATGCCGGCATCTCGGACATGGCGCGCTATTACATTGGCGGGCTGATCAAGCATTCGTCGGCGCTGCTGGCGCTGGCCGCGCCCACCACCAACTCCTACCGCCGGCTGGTGCCGGGGTTTGAAGCTCCGGTCAACTTGGCGTATTCACAGCGCAACCGCTCGGCCATCTGCCGCATTCCGATCTATTCGAAGAGTCCGCGCGCCAAGCGTATCGAGTTCCGCGCGCCCGATCCGGCCTGCAATCCCTACCTGTGCTTTGCCGCGCTGCTGATGGCCGGGCTGGATGGCATCCAGAACCGCATTGATCCGGGCGAGCCGGTGGATAAAGACCTGTACGAGCTGCCGGTGGACGAAAAACGGCTAATCAAGCAGGTGCCCGGGTCGCTGGCGGCGGTACTCGACGCGCTGGAGGAGGATCACGAATTCTTGCTGCGGGGTGACGTGTTCACCACCGATCTGCTGGAGGCGTACATCGCTTACAAGCGCCAGATCGAGCTGGAGCCGGTGCAAATGCGCCCGCACCCGCACGAGTTCACCCTGTATTATGATGTTTAGGTTTTCGACGAGGACGACAGCGGATTAATACCGGTAATCCAATGACCCATTGGCGCGCATTCGTTCCCCCGGAGGACCGGGGGAACGAGATAGCGTGCATTGTCGTATAATTTTCTCATGCCCAATCATCCTCAATCTCCGGCGGACGATGCGCGTTATTTGGAAGGGCTGGCCAGCCTGAACCAGATCGGCGCGGCGATTAATCGCGCCGGGCGTGACAATGAGGCCGATCCGCTGGCTACCCTAAGCCTGATTGTGGAAAGCGCCATCAAGGTTGTGCCGGGCGCGGCGGCGATTATTTACATCTACGACCCCACCCGGCGCGTGTTCGACCCGGCTTCGCGTTACGCCGCGGGTGAATGGATGGGGTTGACCCCCGGCGTCGAGCCGCGTCTGAACGGGATGGGGGCGCGCGCGGTGGCGCAATTCCGCCGCATCATCTCGTATGAAGAGCCGGATTTTTCCATCCACCCCATGCTGGCCGCCACTGGCGCGCGCACAGCGGCGTGCTTCCCGCTGATCGCCGCTGACCAGCCGTTGGGCGTGCTGTACGTGTATTTGAACGAGGAGCGGCGCTTTACGCAGCTCGAGCAGCTCATGCTGGAGAATTTCGTCAACCAGGCGGCGGTGGCG
>CALDSL010000035.1 GCA_937920255.1 uncultured Anaerolineaceae bacterium
CGCCAGGCGCTGGACAAGCTGCCCTACGGGCCTGTGCGCAGCAACAACCGCAAGTTTGTGCCGCCGCCGCGCTCGGAAATCGGCGTGAGCATGGAGTCGCTGATCCACCACTTCAAGCTGTGGACCGAAGGCTTCCACGCCCCGTCTGAAGGCGTCTATGCTTCGATCGAATCGCCGCGCGGCGAGCTGGCGTTTTACATCGAAGGCGACGGCGGCCCCAAGCCGCGCCGCGTATTCTACCGCGGGCCTTCCTTCGCCAACTTGCAGATCATGCCCATCCTTACCCGCAAGCACTTTGTTGCCGACGTGGTCGGCATCATTGGCAGTATTGATATCGTCTTGGGAGATACAGACCGGTGAACGCACTCCTCAGCAAATACCCGGAGCAAGTGGAAAAGATTCTGGCCAAGTATCCTGCCGACCAGAAGCGCGCGGCGGTCATGCCGCTGCTGTACCTGGCCCAGACCGACGAAAACTACGTCAAGCAGCAGTCGGTGTATGAGATCGCTGAAATTCTGGATATTTCCCCCACCGACGTGGTCTCGATCATCGGCTTTTACACCCTGTTTCACGCCGAACCGGGCGGAAAGTACCGCATTCAGGTATGCACCGACCTGCCCTGCGCGCTGCGTGGCGCCGATCAGTTCCTCGAGGAACTGTGCGCCAGCGTGGGGGTGGGCGTGGGGGAAACCACGCCGGATGGGTTGGTGACCATTGAGCGGGTGATGTGCCTGGCGGCCTGCCATCGCGCGCCCATGTTCCAGCTCCAGGGCGACGGCGACATTGCCTACCACGAGAACATGACCGTCGAAAAGACCCTGGCGCTGATTGAAGCGCTGCGCCGTCATGTCAAGACGGGAGAAGCTGCCCATGACTGAACAGACCACCTTCCTCTTGCGCCATCGCGCCGTGCCCAATATCGACCAGTTGCAGGTTTACCGCGAGAACGGCGGGTTTGAAGCCTTCCGCAAAGTGGTGACCAGCATGCAGCCCGCCGATGTGCTGGCCGAAGTCAAAAGTTCCGGGCTGCGCGGCCGCGGCGGCGCGGGTTTCCCCACCGGCATCAAGTGGGGTTTCCTGCCCAACAACATCTGGCCGCATTACGTGGTGGCTAACGCCGATGAATCCGAACCCGGCACGTTCAAAGACCGCGAGATCATGGAGAGCAACCCGTTCCAGTTCCTCGAAGGGCTGATGATCGCCTCCTACGCGGTGGGCGCCAACCTGTCGTATGCCTACCTGCGCGGTGAGTTCTGGCAGATCGCCCACGGCCTGGATGAAGACATCGCCGCGCTGGAAGCCGCCGGCCTGCTGGGCGACCGCCTGTTTGGCACCGATTACTCGCTGCGCCTGCGCACCCATCTGGGCGCGGGGGCGTACATCTGCGGCGAGGAAACCGCGCTGCTCGAATCGCTGGAAGGCAAGCTGGGCCAGCCGCGCCTGCGCCCGCCGTTCCCGGCGGTCTACGGCCTGTTTGGCAAGCCCACCGTGATCAACAACGTCGAAACCCTGGCTAACCTGCCGCCCATCATCGAGAAGGGCGCGGGCTGGTATAAATCACTCGGCACCGAGAAAAGTCCGGGGATCAAGATCTTCTCGCTCTCCGGCTGCATCAACAAACCCGGCAACTACGAGCTGCCGCTGGGCACCACCTTCCGCGAGCTGATCTTTGAACACGGCGGCGGCGTGCCCGAGGGGCGCACCGTCAAGGCGTTCATGTCCGCCGGCGCGTCTTCCACCATCGTCACCGCCGACGACGCCGCGCTGGATACGCCCATGGATTACGAAAGCACCCAAAACGTCCTCAACGCTCCGCTCGGTTCGGCCTCGGTCATCATTCTGGACGATAGCGTGGATATGGCCTGGCTGGTGGACAAGACCGTGCACTTCTTCCGGCACGAATCGTGCGGTAAGTGCACCCCCTGCCGCGAAGGCACCTACTGGATGAGCCACCTGACGCACCGCATCCTGCACGGCAAGGCTCGCCCCGAGGATATCGAGCTGCTCGACACGGTGGCCGCCCAGATGCAGGGCAAATGCCTGTGCGCCCTGGGGGAATTTTCCACCATGGCAGTCCGCTCCGGAATCGAAAAGTTCCGCGCCGATTTCGAGGCCAACGTAAGGAGAGCCCCGCATGGCTAAGATGATCAACCTGACAATTGACGGTCACAGCGTCAGCGTGCCCGAAGGCACCCTGATCGTAAACGCCGCGAAAAAGATCGGGATCGACATTCCCGTATTCTGCTACCATCCCAAGATGGAGCCGGTGGGCATGTGCCGCATGTGCCTGGTGGATATTGGCCGGCCGGTGGTGGACCGCACCACCAACCAGCCGGTGCTCAACCCCGACGGCACCCCCAAGCTCAATTACGGCCCCAAGCTGGAAACTGCCTGCACCACCCCGGTTGCAGAGGGCATGGTGGTTGATGGCCTGAGCGAAAAAGTGCGCGCCGCGCGCAAGGACATTATCGAGTTCCTGCTCACCTCGCACCCGCTGGACTGCCCCATCTGCGACAAGGGCGGCGAATGCCCGCTGCAAAACCTGACCATGGGCTACGGCCCGGGCAGCAGCCGCTTCCTGCTGGACGAGAAGATGCGCCTGGCCAAGCACCTGCCCCTGGGCGACCTGATCTTCCTCGACCGCGAGCGCTGCATCCAGTGCGGGCGCTGCGTGCGCTTCCAGCACGAGATCGTCGACGACCCGGTGATCGCTTTTTACCAGCGCGGCCGCGCGCTGGAGATTATGACCAACAGCGAGCCCGGCTTTGACTCGTACTTCTCGGGCAACACCACCGATATCTGCCCAGTGGGCGCGCTGACCACCGCCGACTTCCGCTTTGAAGCCCGGCCGTGGGAGATGAAATCCTCTGCCTCCATCTGCGCGCAGTGTCCGGTGGGCTGCAATACCACCCTCAATATCCGCCGCGAAGCGCGCGCCAACGGCAGCATGGTCATCAAGCGCGTCATGCCGCGCCAGAACGAGCTGGTCAATGAGATCTGGATGTGCGACAAGGGCCGCTTTGCCTACCATTACATGGGCTCTGAAGCGCGCTTGACCAGTCCGTTGGTGCGCAAGAACGGGGAGCTGGTGGAAGCCACCTGGGATGAAGCCGTGGCTGCCGCCGCCGATGGACTGCGCGCCGCCGGCGCGAACATGGTCGGCCTGGCGGGTGGGCGTCTTTCCAACGAAGATCTGTTCGCCCTGCAGCAACTCACCGAAGGGCAGGGCGGCAAAGCGCTGCTCTACAGCTACATGGCCGGCGGCGAAATGACCGCCGCGCTGGGCATGGCCCCGGGCAGCAACTTCAGCGATATGGGCGCCGGCACGGTCATCGTGGTGGCCGCCAGCGACCTGCAGGAAGAAGCGCCGGTCTATTACCTGCGCGTCAAGCAGGCCGCCGAACGCGGCGCTGCCCTGATCGTCATCAACCCGCGCGAAACCAAGCTCGACCGCTCGGCCGCGCACGTGATCCGCAGCCGCTACGGCGAAGAGGCCGGCATGGTGGCCGCGCTGAAACCCGGCGGCCGCGTCCCCGACGCGCTCAAGGATGCCGCCGAAGCGCTGGCGGGCGCCGAGAACCTGGTGGTCATGTACGGCAGCGAAGGCCTCGGGCTGGAAGGCTCGGCCGCGCTGGCCAACGCCTGCGCAGCGCTGGTGAAAGCCAGCGGGCATGCCGGCCGCCCCAACAGCGGGCTGATCGGCGTGTGGGCGCATGCCAATGACCAGGGCGCGTTCGATCTCGGTTTCCGCCCCGACGTTGACCTGCCCACCAGCCTGGCGCAGGCCGCCGGCGTGTACATTGCCGCCGCCGACCCCGCCGGCGACACCCCCGCCCTGGCCGATGCGCTCGACCGCGCCGGCTTTGTGGTGGTGCAGGAGCTGTTCCTGACCGAAACCGCCCGCCGCGCCGATGTGGTCTTCCCCGCCGCGGCATACGTGGAGCGCGAAGGCTCGTTCACCAACGCCGAGCGCCGCGTCCAGCGCTATTACCCGGCCCTGCCGGTGCGCCCCGGCACGCTGCCCGACTATCTCATCACCGCCCAGGTGGCCGCCGCGCTCGGCCGCGCGCTGGATGTACGCTCCGCCGCGCATGCCTTCGCGCAGATGGCCGCGCGCACACCCGCATTCAGCGGGCTGACCTATACCGACCTGGCCAAAGTGGAAGAGCAGTGGCCCATTGTCGGCCGCCAGGATATGTACTACGGCGGCACCGGCTACGACAACCACCAGGGCCTGGGCGTGCATCTGCCGCTGACCGGCAGCTTCGTGGAGGGGCAGGACGCCCCGTCTGCGCCGGCGCGCCCGGTGCCCCCGCGCGGCGCGCTGATGGTCTACCCCATCACCCGCCTGTACGACCGCGGGATTACCGTGACCCCATCAACACTGCTCAAAGACCGCCTGAGCGGGCCGGTGTTGCGGCTGCACCCCCAAACCGCCGCCGCCTTCAACCTGGCGCAGGGCGTGGAAACGCACCTGACGCTCAACGGCGTCACCGCCCCCGTGGGCGTGCAGTTGGACGAAACCCTGCCGCAGGATGTGGCCCTGCTGCCGCGCAGCGTGGGCCTGCCGATCTGGGAACCGGTGGCGATCACCGTCAGCCAGCCTTCCGCGGTGAATGACGCAGGCAACTAAGGATGGTTCTATGATACTCGAGTGGATCCTGAAATCGGTGTTCATCCTGTTGTTTATGACGGCGGGCTTCGCCTATGTGACCCTGTTTGAGCGGCGCGTACTGGCGCGCATGCAGGTGCGCATCGGCCCCAACCGCGCCGGTCCGGGCGGCATTCTCCAGCCGGTGGCCGACGGTGTCAAGCTGATCTTCAAAGAAGAGTTGATCCCGGCCGACGCCAACAAGCTTATCTTCGTTCTGGCCCCCATCATCACCGTCATCCCCGCGCTGGTCATCACCGCGGTTATCCCGTGGGGTGGGGTGGTCAACTTCTTCGGCCGCCCGGTGGCGCTGTATCTCTCGGATGTCAACGTGGGCGTGCTGTTCATCCTGGCGGTCACGTCCATCTCGGTCTACGGCATCACTCTGGCGGGCTGGTCGTCGAACAACAAGTATGCGCTGCTGGGCGGGCTGCGCGCCACCGCGCAGATGATCTCCTACGAACTTTCGCTGGGCATGTCGTTTGTCGGGCCGATCCTGCTGGCCGGCTCGATGAGCATGCTGGATATCGTCAATTCACAGGCGCACATGTGGAATATCGTCTACCAGCCGCTGGGTTTCCTGATCTACACCTTCGCCGGCCTGGCTGAGGTCAACCGCGCGCCGTTTGATATGCCCGAGGCCGAGCAGGAACTGACTGCTGGTTATCACGTGGAATATTCGAGCATGAAGTTCGCCCTGTTCTTCATGGCCGAATACATCAAGGTTATCGCCATCAGCATGATCGGTTCTTCGCTCTTCCTGGGCGGTTTTCACGGCCCGTTCGTCGACCAGTTCCCCTGGCTTGGCCCGATCTACCTGCTGGCCAAGACCGTCCTGTCGCTGTTCGTGATTGTTTGGATCCGCGCCACCCTGCCGCGCATCCGCTACGACCGCCTGATGGCCCTGGGCTGGAAGATCATGTTCCCGCTGGCCCTGCTCAACGTGCTGGTGACCGCGGTCGTTATTATCCTGGTTGGAGGTTAATCCCATGCTTCGTGGTATGTGGACAACGCTGAAATCCATGTTCGAAAAGCCGGTTACGATCCAGTACCCGGAAGAAAAGCGCCAGGTGCGCACCCGCTTCCGCGGGCGGCACGTACTCAAACGCTACGACAACGGCCTGGAGCGCTGCATTGGCTGCGCGCTGTGCGCCGCCGCCTGCCCCGCCGACGCGATCTTCGTCGAAGCCTCTGAAAACACCGATGAAGCCCGCTTTTCCCCCGGCGAGCGCTACGCCAGCACCTACGAGATCAATATGATCCGCTGCATTTTCTGTGGTTACTGCGAAGATGCCTGCCCGACCGAGGCGATTGTGTTGGGCGACAACTACGAACTGTCGTTCGTGGAGCGCAACGGTTCGATCTACACGCGCGAAATGCTGCTCGAACCGGTGTCCGATGGCGGCGCGCCCACCCCGCAGCAGACCGAGCCGGGGAAATTCACCCGCTCGGTGCCGGAAATGAAAGATCCGCAAGACTAGGAGGGCTGTGCATGGCCAATTATCTGATGTTTTTCGTCTTCGCGGTGGTGGTGGTCGGCTCGGCGTTGGGAATGGTTCTGAGCCGCAACGCGATCTATTCTGCCCTGTTTCTGGTGCTGAACTTTGCCGTGGTGGCGCTGCTGTACGTCCAGCTCGGCGCGCCGTTCATCGCCATGGCGCAGGTGACGGTGTATGCCGGCGCCATCATGGTGCTGTTCCTGTTCGTGATCATGTTGTTAGGCGCAGAGCAGCTCTCGGAAGAAGAGCCGCTGCCAGGCCAGCGCGTGGCCGCCCTGCTGCTGGGCACGGGCTTTATCATCGCCGCCACCATTTTGATCGTGGTGCAGGCCGGCCCGGCCACTCCGCTGCCGGCCCCCGAAGCCACCTTTGCCAGCCCGATGGACGTGGGCACCACCCTGTTCACCCGCTACACCCTGCCGTTTGAGGTCGTGTCGGCCATCCTGCTGGTGGCCATGATCGGCGCGATCGTGCTCACGCGCAGCGACAGACCCCGCCAGAGCATCACCGGCGCGGAGAGGAAGGACTGAGGCTATGGCGCCGTTATATTACTACGTTGGTCTTTCGGTCATCATGTTTGTCATCGGCATCCTCGGCATGCTGCTGCGTCGCAACGCGATTGTGATCTTCATGTCGCTGGAGCTGATGTTCAACGCCGCCAACCTGGCATTTATCGCCTTCTCGCGCCATTACCAGAGCCTGAACGGGCAGATGTTTGTCTTCTTCGTGATGGCCGTGGCCGCCGCCGAGGTTGCGGTGGGCCTGGCGCTGATGGTGGCGATCTTCCGCACCCGGCGCAGTATCGATGTGGACCAGATCAGTTCGATGAAAGGCTAGACCCGTTCCGGGGTTTTCCGCGGAATGAGATGAAACGGCGGGGGGTCCTCGCCAGAGGAGAGAAGATGCTCTTCCAAGAAACTGTTTCCAATCCAACGTTCAGCCTGGTCCCCTGGGTGGTCTTCTTCCCGTTGATCGGCCTGGTGATCAATCTGCTGCTGGGCAGGCGGCTGGGGGAGGCGTTTGCCGGGACGGTGGCCGTGCTGGCCTCGGGCGCGGCGTTTGTCGTGTCGGTGCTGCTGGCGCTGGCGCTGGCCACCCACCCCGAAGGCTCGGTGGTGCCCTTCCTCGAGTGGATCCGCGCCGGCGACCTGGCCGTGAACTGGGATTTCCGCGTGGACACCCTCTCAGTGACGATGATGCTGGTCGTCTCCGGCGTGGGCACGCTGATCCACATCTATGCCACGCGCTATATGCACGCCGACGTGCGCCACAACGGCGACCCGGGCCGCTACACGCGCTTCTTCGTCTATTTCAACCTGTTCATCCTGGCCATGATGATCCTGGTGACGGCCAACAACTACCTGATGCTGTTCGTGGGTTGGGAAGGGGTGGGCCTGTGCTCCTACCTGCTGATCAGCTTCTGGTACGAAAAGGGACAGGACGGCATCGGGAATGCCAAAGCGGGTAAGAAGGCGTTTGTGGTCAACCGCATCGGCGATTTTGGCCTGCTGATCGCCATCTTCACCATCTTCTGGGCCTTCGGCAGCCTGGATTTTGACACGGTCTTCGCCGCCGCGAGCACCGTGGCCCCGGCGGTGCTGGTGTTTATCACCCTGTTCATGCTGCTGGGCGTCACCGGTAAATCGGCGCAACTGCCGCTGTTCGTGTGGTTGCCGGATGCCATGGCCGGCCCCACGCCCGTCTCGGCGCTGATCCATGCCGCCACGATGGTCACCGCCGGCGTCTATCTGGTGGCGCGCTCGGCCCCGCTGTTCAACCTGGCTCCGGCGTCCCAGTCGGCGGTGATGTGGGTGGGGGCGATCACCGCCCTGTTTGCCGCCACCATCGCCGTGGGGCAGTTTGACATTAAAAAGGTGCTGGCCTATTCCACCATCAGCCAGTTGGGCTTTATGGTGGCGGCGGTGGGCATGGGCGCGTACGTGGGCGCGATGTTCCACCTGATCACCCACGCTTTCTTCAAGGCGCTGCTCTTCCTGGCCGCCGGTTCGGTGATTTTGGGCGTGGAGC
>CALDSL010000036.1 GCA_937920255.1 uncultured Anaerolineaceae bacterium
CTTTCCGCCGTACAACCTACAACCCATCACGTTACACAGGAGAGTGACCCGGAATTTTATGCGCAAGGGCCACCGTTACAACTGAACCCCAAAAAGCGACCATCAAGGTAGAAAGGTTAAACACACTGATCGGATCGGGCAGACCGAACGAGAAGCCGGCCAACAGCCCGGCCAGGAGACCGGCGAAACCACCAAACAGAATATCTACAAACAGGTCTCCCGAGCCTCGATGTATGGAAATACCACTCATCCAACCGGCGAGAAACCCCGCCACAAGCCAACTCAGTATTCCCATACCGCTTCACATCTCTCGTACCACTAATGTTCTCTACCTTGACCTAAATATAATGGAAGCAGGCGCTCGCTTCAATGGGGATCTTACATACGCCGGTAGTAGGGCTTTCCCCAACCTCTTTATTGAGAGGTATAATCACCCGCATGGAAAAATTCACGGAAGAGAGCATCAATGAAGTGGCTTCTCCCAAAAAGAGCCGGCACTGGATTAACTTGATCGTTACCGTCCTGGTGCTGGGGATCCTGGTTTTGTTTGTGTCGCGCGATTTTGAGAATATCCGTGCGTACATCGCCGCGAGCGGGTGGATTGGATTGCTGGTATCGCTGGTGGTGTACGGCCTGTTGGGACTTTCGCCGATCCCGTCTGAGCCGCTGACAGTGCTGCTGGGATCGATTTTTGGCCCGTTCTACGCCACGCTGGCCGCCGGGATGGGGAACCTGCTGGCGGCATTGGTGGAATATTTTCTGGGTACGCGCATCAGCGCGGTAGCCGATTTTGAAACGCATAAAGAGAAGCTGCCCTTCGGTTTGGGGCGCTTCCCGGTCAATTCGGCCGCGTTCCTGATGGGCGCGCGGCTGGTGCCTGGGTTTGGGTCAAAACTGGTGAGCGTGGTGGGCGGGGTGTACCGCGTGCCGATCCTGCGCTACATTTGGACGGCAGCGATTCCGATTTTCGCCGGTTCGGCCATTTTCGCGTTTGGCGGTGCGGGGTTGTTCCAGTTATTTGGAAGGTAAATGGAAAACCACAAAATGCAACCGGGGAGCGGTAACCGCTCCCCGGTTGTTTTATGGATGGTTATTCGACCACCGGCAGGTACAGGTCGAGCTGCATGTCTTCGGTGATCTCGGCGACGCTGCCGGGCGGGGTGAGGACTTCTTCAAGGCACTGCTGGTTCGCGATTCGGTACGGGCTGCTCTCGCACCACAGCACCAGCTTCTGCCAATCTTCCGAGATGGTGCGCAGGGTGGTGCGCGTGACGGCAAATAAACCACCGGAAAATTCTTTGATCTTCGCATCGTGCGTGCCCTCCACGCTGGCATCCACCGTGACCCACTGCTCATAGCCGTAGTTCGGGCTGCCCGGAGCGGGGTTCGGGTTGTTGAAGCCGAAGAAGCGAGCCGGCTTGCCTGGCTGATCCAGCCCCTTTTCACGCACAAAGGCGATCATCTGATCCCACGCCAGAGGCTCGGGGCTGGCGCCGAACCCGTAGGTTGCCGCCACACGTTGCGGCTCGAGACGTACCATACGAACTTCAAGATTTCCCATCGTTGTCTTTCTCCTGTGCAGAATTTTCAGCGCGCTGTTACAAGATCATGTTACAATGCAATTACTGACATCTAGTGTCAGGGATTGATGCTGTGTTTGAAAAGAGCTTTAACACGAATAGGAACGTATGAGCCGAATGACACGAAAGGGAACCTTTCGGGAGATTATATGCGCGCTGACAGGTTGATCTCGATTTTGCTGCTGCTGCAATCGCGCGAGCGGATGACTGCGCGGGAACTGGCGCGGGAACTGGAGGTTTCCGAGCGGACGATTTACCGCGATATCGACGCATTGAGCGCTTCGGGCGTGCCGCTGTACGCGGAATCCGGCCCGGGCGGGGGGATAGCGCTGCTGGGGCATTACCGCACCAACCTGACCGGGCTGAACGAGGACGAGCTGCGCGCGCTATACATGGCGTTTGGCCCGGCCAGCCCGCTCGAGCCGCTGGGCGCGGGGCAGAGCCTGCGCGCGGCGATGCGCAAGCTGTCGGCTTCGCTGAGCACCGGGCAACGCGGCGAGGAGGAGAAGGTGCGCCAGCGCTTTTTGCTGGATGGCGCGGGCTGGTCGGGCGACCGCGGGCCAGCCTCGCACCTGAGCCTGCTGCAGCGCGCGGTGTGGGACGACCGCTGCGCCATGCTGCGCTACCAATCGTTCCGGCTGGAGCCGGTGGACGTGATCACCGCGCCATATGGGCTGGTATCCAAGGCCGGGAACTGGTATCTGGTGGGCATGGGCGGCGGGCTGCCGCGCGTGTACCGGGTGCATACGCTGCTTCACGTGGAAGTGCTGGCGGAGCATTTCACGCGCCAGCCGGATTTCGATCTGGCCACGTTCTGGGCCGGCTGGTGCGCGGAAGTGGAGCAGAGCCAGCAGTCGTTCCAGGCGCGGGTGCGGGTGACGCCGCTGCTGCGCTCGATGTTGCCGGCCAGTATCCCGGTGACGGCGGTGGACGAGGCGGCCAGCGCGGCAGACCCGGACGGCTGGATCCACCTGACGCTGGCGTTTGAGACCTTCGAAGCCGCCCGCCAGCGGATTCTCGGGTTTGGCTCGGCGGCGGAGGTGCTGGAACCGGAAGCGCTGCGGCGCAGCCTGGTGGATTTCGCCGGGCAGGTACTGGCCAGATACAGATGAATCGACGGGGCAGACGTAAACGCCTGCCCCGTTGGATTCTATACCACTTGTTTATTGTTCGAGCATCACGCCCGAGCGGTCCAGGTTGTGAAGGATGTAGTTGAGGATGCCGCCGTGGCGGTAGTATTCCAATTCCATGACCGAATTGATGCGCACGGTGGTAGTGAAACGCACCTCGCTGCCGTCCTCGCGCACGGCGCGCACGGGCATTTCGCCGCCCGGCACCAGGTTGTCGACCATGTTTTCAAAGTAGAACTCCTCACGCCCGGTGAGCCCGAGGATTTTCCAGCCCTCGCCGGGTTGGAACTGCAGCGGCAGCACGCCCATGCCCACCAGGTTGGAGCGGTGGATGCGTTCGTAGGATTCGGCAATGATCACTTTGACGCCCAGCAGCATAACGCCCTTGGCAGCCCAGTCGCGGCTGGAGCCAGTGCCGTACTCTTTGCCGGCCAGCACCACAAGCGGCACGCCCTCGTCGCGGTACTTCATTGCAGCGTCGTAAATGCTCATCTGCTCACCGCTGGGGAGATAGGCGGTAAAGCTGCCTTCCACGCCCGGCACGAGCTGGTTCTTCAGGCGAATGTTGCCGAATGTGCCGCGGGTCATCACGCGGTCGTTGCCGCGCCGCGAGCCGAAGGAGTTGAACTCCGGCGGCTCCACGCCCAGGCTGCGCAGGTACTTTCCCGCCGCGCCGCTGGCGGGGATGGCGCCGGCCGGGGAGATATGATCGGTGGTGACGGAATCGCCCAGCAGCGCCAGCGCCCGCGCGGCGTGGATATCCTGCAGCGGCTGGATCTCATGCGACAGCCCCTCAAAGAATGGCGGCTCTTGCAGGTAGGTCGACTCGTCGCGCCAGCGGTAGAGCATTCCGGCCTCGCCTTCGATCTTGTTCCATTCTTCGTTCATGGCGCGCACGTCGCGGTAGTTTTCGAGGAACAGCTCGGGCGTGATGGTCTGGTTGATGAGGTCCACAATTTCCTGCGAGCTGGGCCAGATGTCGCGCAGATAGACGGGCTGGCCGTCGTGGCCGGTGCCGAGCGGCTCTTCGGCCATATCGATGTTGACCGTGCCAGCCAGGGCATAAGCCACTACCAGCGGCGGGGAGGCCAGGTAATTGGCCAGCGTGTGCGGGTTAACACGCCCTTCGAAGTTGCGGTTGCCCGAGAGCACTGCCGCGGCCACCAGATGGCCTTCCTGGATGGCTTCCACGATTTCTTCGTTGAGCGGGCCGGAATTGCCGATGCAGGTAGTACAGCCGTAGCCCACCAGGTCAAAGCCCAGCGCGGACAGGTACTGGAACAGGTCGGCTTTCTTGAGATACTCGGTGACCACGCGCGAGCCAGGAGCCAGGCTGGTTTTGACGTAGGGATGAGTTTTCAAGCCCTTTTCCACGGCCTTCTTAGCCAGCAAGCCCGCGCCGAGCATGACAAACGGGTTAGAGGTGTTGGTGCAGGAGGTGATCGCGGCGATCACCACCGCGCCCTGCCCCATGCGAGCTTCCTGCCCGGCGGTATTCACCAGCACCGTGCGCTTGATGTCTTCGGGTTCGACGGCGTAACCGCCCATATTCTTGGCGGCGGTGAGCGCCTGCTGGAAGTTTTGCTTGACTTTGGTGAGCGGCACGCGGTCCTGCGGGCGCTTGGGGCCGGCCAGGCTGGGCTCGACTGTGCTCAAGTCCAGCTCGAGCACGTCAGTAAATTCGGGATCGGGGGTTTCGTCGGTGCGGAACAGATGCTGCGCCTTGCAGTAGGCTTCCACGCGCGCCAGCAGCTCTTCCGAATGGCCCGTCATGCGCAGGTACTGCAGGGTCTGGTCGTCGACCGGGAACCAGGTGACCGTGGCGCCATTCTCCGGCGACATATTGGCGATCATGGCGCGGTCGGTGACGGGCATGTTGCTCAGGCCTGGGCCGAAGAACTCGACAAATTTTTCCACCACGCCCTTCTTGCGCAGCATCTGGGTGATGGTGAGGGTAACATCGGTGGGGGTGACGCCTTCACGCGTCTTGCCGGTCAGCTTGAAACCGATCACGTCCGGGATGAGCATATCGATCGGCTGTCCGAGCATGGCAGCAACGGCTTCGATGCCGCCCACGCCCCATCCCACCACGCCCAGACCGTTGGCCATGGTAGTGTGCGAATCGGTACCGACCAGGGTGTCAGGGAAGGCCACGCGCTGGCCGTCTTCCTCCTCCACCAGAACCACATCGGTGAGGTATTCGATATTGACCTGATGCACGATGCCAATGGAGGGCGGCACGACGCTGAAGTTCCTGAAGGCGTTCTGCGCCCAGTGCAGCAGCTCATAGCGCTCGCGGTTGCGATGGAATTCCAGCGTGGTGTTGCGCTGGAGCGCGTCGGCTGTGCCGTAGTAATCGACCTGTACCGAATGGTCGATGACCAGATCGACCGGGATCTGCGGGTTGATCAGATCCGGGTCGCCCTGCATGCGCCCCATGGCAGAGCGCATTGCCGCCAGGTCATTGACCACGGCCACGCCGGTGAAATCCTGCAGCACAATGCGGCCGGGGCTGAACGGCATGGCGTCGCGGTCTTCGACCACCGGCCGCCAGTTGGCCAGGTTGAGCACGTCGCGGCGGGTCACTTCCTGCTCATTGTGCTTGCGCAGCACATTTTCCAGCAGGATGCGCACCGTGAACGGCAATTTCTCCAGCCGCCCGCCGGCAAGGGATTCCAATTTATCCAAGCGGTAATACACATACTCGCCAAAGGCTGTTGTTAATATCGATCGCGTCTGAAAATAATCGTTCTTCATGCTTCTCCAACCATCCTTCTATCTAAACCGTCGCGGGCTGGTCGTCCATGTGGCGGACGATGGCCTCGCCAAATTCTGAGGTGCTCACGCGGATCGCGTTGTCCATCAGGCGATGGAAATCATAGGTAACGGTGCGGGCAGCTATCGCGCCCGAAAGGCCGCGCAAGACCAGGTCGGCGGCTTCCGGCCAGCCCAGGTAACGCAGCATCATCTCACCGGATAGGATCACCGACCCAGGGTTGACCACGTTCAGGTTGGCGTACTTGGGCGCGGTGCCGTGCGTGGCTTCGAACACTGCCACGCCGGTATCGTAGTTAATGTTCGCGCCTGGGGCGATGCCAATGCCGCCCACCTGCGCCGCCAGCGCATCGGAGAGATAGTCGCCGTTGAGGTTCATGGTGGCCAGCACGTCAAAATCATGCGGGCGGATCATGGTGTTCTGGAAGACAATATCGGCGATGGAGTCTTTGACCAGCAACTTTCCACCGCGCAGTTCGGCGGCCATTTCGTGGTTGGCGGCTTCTTCGCCCTGGGCAGCTTTGGTGCGATCCCACTGCGCCCAGGTGTACACCCGGTCGCCAAACTCACGCTCGGCCAGGGCGTAGCCCCAGTTGAGGAACGCGCCTTCGGTGTACTTCATGATATTACCCTTGTGAACCAGGGTCACATTGCGGCGCTTGTTCTCCAACGCGTAGCGGATGGCGGCGCGCACCAGGCGCTCGGTGCCCTCGATGGAAATGGGCTTGAGGCTAAAACCAGACGTGGCCGGGAACCGGATTTTGGCGGCCTCATGGGGGAAATGTTCCTGCAGCAGGCTTAAGAAGCGCTCGGTTTTTTCGGTACCCTGCTCGAACTCGATGCCTGTGTAGATGTCTTCGGTATTCTCGCGGAAGATGACCATATCCACCAGCTCAGGCCGCTTGAATGGAGAAGGAACTCCGGGGAAATACCGCACCGGGCGCAGGCACACATACAGATCGAGGTCTTTGCGCAGGGCAACATTCAACGAGCGGAAACCGCCGCCAATCGGCGTGGTGAGCGGGCCTTTGATACCCACCAGGTACTGGCGGAAGAGTTGCAGGGTTTCGTCAGGCATCCAACTGCCGGTTTGCTGGAAGGCTTTTTCGCCGGCCAGCACTTCCAACCATTCGATTTTGCGTCTGCCGCCGTAGGCCTTTTCCACGGACGCATCTAACACCCGCACGGACGCGTGCCAGATATCCGGCCCGGTGCCATCACCTTCAATGAAAGGGATCACCGGCCGGTCGGGGACGTTCAGGCGTCCATTCTCAATCGTAATTTGTTCACCTACCGCGGGATTTCGCAAGGTACCGTTCGCCATTTCTGTTCCTCTTTGTCCAAAGTTTGTCGACCTTATTGTCCGATAAATACTGGCTTAAAGCAACGCTAATAGATAAAGTTTATAAAGATTTGCGCAAAAATTGATCAACGTATACAATACTTGTACGATTGGTTGATTGCAGGGCGCGCATCGTCTACAATTAATATCACAAATGTGCGAAAAATGCTCGCCCTATTTGTTGGAAAATTGAACAAAGGAGACGCCGAAATGAGTTCTAATAACAATGCCGCATCTGCTGACAGGCCGCAAATGGCGATTCAACACCGGGACTGCAAGTCCTTCATCTGTGAAAAAATTGACGCCAAGATACCCAACTGGCGCGAGCGTGTCGGAAAACTGTTGAAAGAAAACGGCGACTTTGTGGTGTCGGAAGTGACCATCGAACAACTATACGCCGGCATCCGCGGCGTGCATATCGCCACCAGCGACGTCTCGTACGTAGACCCGATGGAAGGGCTGCGCATCCGCGGGTATTCCATCCCCGAGCTGCTGGAAAAACTCCCACGTGAAGAAGGGTTTGAAACGCCGCTGGTGGGCGGCGTATTTTACCTGTTGATGGCCAGCGAGCTACCCACCGAAGAAAACGCGATGATGATGGAGTTCGAGTTGAAGCGGCGACAGGAGCTTCCCCAGTATGTGTTCGACATTATCCGCGCCATGCCCAAAGACACGCACCCGATGACCCTGTTCTCGCAGGCCATCCTGGCGTTGCAGAACGAGTCGGTGTTCTCTCGCGAATACGCCGAGGGCATACAGAAGCCGGATTACTGGCAGGCATACGTGGAAGACAGCCTGAACCTGGTCGCCAAGCTGCCGTCCATCGCGGCTTTCATTTACAACTGGAAATATGGCAATGGCGAGTTCATCCCGCCCGACCCAGATAAGTTCTGGGGCGCGAACTTCGCGCACATGATCGGCAAGGGCGACGATAAAGATTACCAGGAACTGTGCAACCTGTACTTCCTGCTGCACTGCGACCACGAGGGTGGCAACGTCAGCGCGCATACCGCCAACCTGGTGGCCTCGGCGCTGTCGGATATCTATTATGCCTGCTCGGCGGGCATGAACGGGCTAGCGGGGCCGCTGCACGGCCTGGCCAACCAGGAAAACCTGATCTGGCTACAGAAGGTACGCGAAAGCTTCGATCACTTCCCGAGCGCGGAGGAGATCCAGCAGTTTGCTGAAGACACCATCGCCGCCGGGCGCGTAATCCCGGGCTACGGGCACGCCGTGCTGCGGCTGACCGACCCGCGCTTCACTGCACTGGACGAGTTCGGCAAGAAGCATCTGGCCGATGATGAATTATTCCGGCTGGTGCACATGATTTATGAAGTTGTGCCGGATGTACTCA
>CALDSL010000037.1 GCA_937920255.1 uncultured Anaerolineaceae bacterium
TGGAGGGAGGGTTTCACGCTTTCTCTCCCTCCAAATCGCGGTTTTTGCGATTTGGAGGGAGCGGGAGGGGGGTGGTTCTCGTCCTCAACATGCCACGTTTCCCCGAAATCGTTGGGACAGATGGCCGTAAGAATTGCCCCTACATCAATGAACCAACAAACAAGGAATCTAATGAAATCCACACGCGTTCTCCTCATTGTTATGCTGTTCAGCGTCTTGCTCGCGTCCTGCGCGCCGGCGGCCACGCCGCAGCCCACCCCCGCGCCGACCGCTGCCGCCGCCATCACCCTCATCGACGGTCTGGGCCGCAATGTCAACCTGGCGCAGCCCGCGCAGAAAATCATCTCGCTCGCTCCCTCCAACACCGAGATCCTCTTTGCAGTCGGCGCCGGGGATCAGGTGATTGCCCGCGACGAATTCTCCGATTACCCCGAGCAGGCGATGGCGTTGCCCGCGGCGGGCGGCTCGATGGGTAATTTTGACCTGGAAGAGATTACCCGCCTGCAGCCCGACCTGGTGCTGCTGGCCGAAACCAACGCCCCCGAACTGGTCAAATCGCTGGAAGACCTGGGGCTGACGGTGTACTACCTCTCCAACCCCACCGACTTCGACGGCCTGTACGGCAATATCGAGATCGTGGGCGCGCTCACCGGCCACAGCGCCGAAGCAGAGACGCTCAACGCCGGGCTGCGTGAGCGCGTTCAGGCGGTGCTGCTCAAGATCGCCCCGCTGTCCTCGCGCCCGGTGGTGTTTTATGAACTGGACGGCTCCGACCCGGCCCGCCCGTGGACGGCCGGCCCCGGCAATTTCGTTGATCTGCTGATCAGCATGGCCGGCGGCTTCAACGCGGCCGCCGAGATGGAACAGGCCTGGGCGCAGATCAGCCTGGAAGAGTTGCTGGTGCAGAACCCCAGCATCATCCTGCTGGGCGACGCCGCCTACGGCATGACCCCCGAAATGGTCAAGGCGCGCGCCGGCTGGGAAGGCCTGTCCGCGGTGCAGCAGGATCAAATCTACACCTTCGATGACGATCTGGTCAGCCGCCCCGGCCCGCGCATGGTGGATGGGCTGGAAACCCTGGCGCGCCTGATCCACCCCGGGGTATTCGAATAAATATGAAACGCACTGCCCGCCCGTTCTGGTTGAGCCTGGTGATCCTGGCGGTTGCGCTGCTGCTCAGCGTGGCGGTGGGCAGTGTATTTATTCCCCCAGCGCAGATCCTCAGCCTGGTGGGGCAGCGCCTGAGCGGCGCCCAGCCCGACCCGGCCAGCCTGCCACTGGCGACGATTGTGTTCAGCCTGCGCCTGCCGCGCACCGCGCTCATCGCCCTGGTGGGCGCGGCGCTGGCGGGCAGCGGCGCGGGCTACCAGGGACTGTTCCGCAATCCGCTGGCCGATCCCTACCTGATCGGCGTGGCCTCCGGCGCCGGGCTGGGCGCGATCATTGCCATCAGCCTGGGCTGGCAGGGCAGTACACTCGGCATGTTCGCCGTGCCGCTGGCCGCGTTCCTGGCCGGGCTGATCACCGTGGCGGTGGTGTATGAGCTGGCGCGGGTTGGCCGTACCCTGCCGGTGACCAATATGCTACTGGCCGGGGTAGCGGTCAGTTCGTTTGCCACCGCCATGACCTCGTTCCTTATGATCAACGCCACCGGCGAGCTGCGCCGCGCGCTGGTGTTCCTGCTGGGCGGCGCGGCAGCCAGTGGCTGGCAGCCGGTGCTGTCCATCCTGCCCTACGTGATCATCGGCCTGGGCGCGCTGCTGCTGATGGGCCACGCGCTGAACGTGCTCCAGTTTGGCGATGAGCAGGCGCAGCAGCTTGGCCTGCCGGTCGAGCGCGTGCGGCGCGTGATCATCGTCGCCGCCTCGCTGGCTACCGCCGCGGCCATCTCCTACGCCGGCATCATCGGCTTTGTGGGTCTGATCGTGCCGCACGTGGTGCGGCTGCTGTGGGGCCCCGATTACCGCCGCCTGCTGCCGCTGTCCATCGTCACCGGCGCGGGGCTGCTGCTGCTGGCCGACGTGCTGGCGCGGGTGGTAATGGCTCCGGCCGAAATTCCGGTCGGTATCGTCACCGCGCTGGCCGGCGCGCCCTTCTTCCTGTGGGTGCTGCGGCGCTCGAAAGGACAAAACGCATGGTAAATCAACCAGAAAAAGCGACTGCCTCCCCGGCGCTGGAAGTGAGCGGTCTTAGCGCCGCCTACGGCCCGCTGACGGTTTTGCGCGGCATCAACCTCAGGCTGCAGCCGGGCAGTATCCTGGCGCTCATCGGCCCCAACGGCGCGGGCAAATCCAGCCTCATCCGCGCGCTGAGCGGGGTGCTGCCGCTGCAAAGCGGCACGGTGCGCGTCAACGGCCGCGACCTGACCCGGATGACCTCCGCCCAGCGCGCGCGGCAGATGGCCGTGGTGCCCCAGGCGCGCAGCCTGCCCCCGACCTTCACCGCCTGGGAAACCGTGCTATTGGGGCGCACCCCGCACCTCAACTGGCTGGGTCAGGTTTCGGAGCAGGATGAGCAAGTGGTGCGCGAGGCCATGCAGCGCACGCACACCACCCAGCTTGCCTCGCGCCGCGTGGGCGAGCTTTCGGGCGGCGAACAGCAGCGTTTACTGCTGGCGCGCGCCCTGGCCCAGGCCGCCCCGGTGCTGCTGCTGGACGAGCCCACCACCCACCTTGACCTGAAATACCAGTTCACCCTGCTGGATCAGGTGCGCTCGCTGGCGCGCAGCGACGGCATGACGGTGGTGCTCGCCATCCACGACCTGAACCTGGTGCTGCGCTACGCCGA
>CALDSL010000038.1 GCA_937920255.1 uncultured Anaerolineaceae bacterium
CGGTTGCGCTGGAACAGGGTTCGAAGTTTGCTATCCGCGAAGGTGGTCTGACGGTGGGCGCCGGTGTGATCACCAAGATCATCAGCTAGGTGAAAAAATAATGGCTAAGCAAAAAATTCGCATTCGATTGAAGGCTTACGATCACCGCGTTTTGGATCAATCCGCCAAGCGTATTGTTGAAACCGCTGAGCGGAGCGGCGCCCACGTGGTCGGTCCCGTCCCCTTGCCCACCAAGATCGAGCGTTTCACGGTTCGCCGCTCGACCTTCATCGACAAGGACTCCCACGAACATTTCGAGATTCGCACGCACAATCGCATGATCGACGTGCTGGATCCCGACTCTAAGACGATCGACATGCTGATGCGGCTCAACCTGCCCGCCGGCGTGGATATCGAAATTAAAATCTAAGCGTTTCTGGCCGGGTGCAAACCCGCAGAAGCCATTTCCAACAATGCATCCCGGTCAGCAGACCCAGGCAGGAACCCCTGTCTGGGCTGCTGGTAAGGATGTCTGACAATTTGTAGATTTCCAAGCACGAATTCCTGGCCAGCACTGGCATTTCTGGCAGGAAGTGGTATAATACGACGGTTTTCGGGTTCAAACAACCTGATATAACTGGCAGCGTAAGAACGGATCTGCTGGCTCGCGAAAAAAGACGGAGCGTGCCGAAGTCCGGTTGACTGCGCTGCGCCGGAGATGATGCAGCCAAGCCCAGGCTGACAGTCTCGCCTGAAAAAATTCTAAGGAGAAAATTGAGATGTTGAAAGGGCTTATCGGAAAGAAAATCGGCATGACCCAGATTTTCGATGAAACCGGTGCGGCAGTGCCTGTCACGATCATCGAAGCTGGGCCTTGCTATGTAACCCAGGTGCGCACGCCCGAAAAAGAAGGTTATTCGGCTGTGCAACTGGGTTTTGGCGAAATTAAGCCAAAGCGTCTAACGGGTGGTGAACTTGGCCATCTCAAGCGTAACAATATGCCTCCTCTGCGCTTCCTGCGCGAATTTCGCGTCAAGGACCCACAGGTCAATGAAGGGGATCAGGTCACCGTCAACCTGTTTGCTGTGGGCGAACGCGTAGACCTGGTCGGGCAGAGCAAAGGTAAGGGTTTCCAGGGCGCCATGAAGCGGCATAACTTCCGCGGCCAGCCCATGACCCACGGTGCTTCTGATCGCAGCCGCGCGCCTGGTTCGCGCAGCGCCACAACGACCCCTGGTCGTGTCTATAAAGGTTCCCGCGGCCCCGGTCATATGGGCGATGACCGTGTCACTGCACAGAATCTCAAAGTTGTCCTGGTGGACCCGGAGCGCAATTTAATCGGTGTACGCGGGGCGGTTCCCGGTCCGCGCGGCGGTCTGGTAATGATTCGAGAAGCGCGCAAGCAGTAGCCGTCATACTGCATAAAGGGAGCGAAGTTAAAATGGAAGTTGACGTTTTCAACATGGAAGGCCAGAAGGTTCGCACGGTAGAACTGCCGGCGATGATCTTCGAAGCCCCAATTAATGTCGATCTCATGCACCAGGCATACGTGCGCCAGATGGCCAATGCCCGCCTGGGTACGCATGATACCAAGACCCGCAGCGAGGTTGCTGGCGGCGGCCGCAAGCCGTGGCGCCAGAAGGGTACCGGACGCGCGCGCCAGGGTTCAACCCGGGCCACGCAGTGGAAGGGCGGTGGTCGTGTGCATACGCCCCATCCCCGCAAGTACACCCAGGATATGCCTCGCCAGATGCGCCGCGCTGCTCTGCGCTCCGCGCTGACGGTCAAAGCCAATGAAGCCGGTATCGTTCTGGTGGATGAATTGGTTCTTTCCGAGGCCAAAACCCGCCTGATGGCCCGCGCCCTCACCGGCCTGGTAAATGACGCCAAGACCCTGGTGCTGATTCCCGAGAAGGGATCGTACGAGATGGTCATCCGCGCCAGCAACAACCTGCCGGACACCAAGATTTTACTGGCCGGTTATCTCAACATCCGCGACCTGCTGGGCTATGACAAAGTTCTCATGCCCCTCTCCGCGCTGGATGTGATTGCCGCCAATCTGGGATAGGTAGGAGTAACCCATGAGCACTATTTACGACGTTCTCCGCCGCCCGCTGGTGACTGAAAAGTCCAACTATCAGTCGAGCAATTTGCATCAGTACGTATTCGAAGTGGCCGATGACGCCACCAAGACCCTGGTGAAGGATGCAATTGAGAAGCTGTTCGATGTGACGGTTCTGCGGGTGAATGTGATCAATGCCCCCGCCAAGCGCACGCGCCGTGCGCGCAGCCGCCGCCTGATGGTGCGGAATGCGGGTTATAAAAAGGCGATTGTTACCCTCTCGCCGGAAGACCGAATTCCTATCTTTGAAGGGGTCGAGTAATGGCCGTTAAAGTTTACAAACCGATTACTCCCGGTCTGCGCGATATGACCGGATACACGTTTGAAGAGATCACCAAGGATCGCCCTGAGCGTTCGCTGCTGGTCAACCTGCGCCGCAGTGGCGGCCGCAACAGCTATGGCCGAGTTACCGTGCGCCATCGTGGCGGCGGCAACAAGCGCTTCATCCGCATCGTGGACTTCAAACGCAACAAGCGCCAGGTCCCGGCCCGCGTCGCGGCGATCGAATACGATCCCAACCGCACCGCTCGCTTAGCCCTGCTGGTCTATGCTGACGGCGAAAAACGCTACATCGTGGCCCCCATCGGGCTGCGCGTGGGCGACACGATCATGGCCGGCCCGGGCGTCGACATTCGCCCCGGCAACAGCATGCCCATTGCCAACATTCCGATCGGCACCATGGTGCACAATATCGAGCTGCAGGAAGGCAAGGGCGGTCAGTTGGTTCGCGCCGCCGGCGCCGCCGCGCAGTTGCTGGCCAAAGAAGGCGATTACGCGCAGTTGCGCCTGCCTTCCGGTGAAGTTCGCCTGGTCCGCCAGGTGTGCTACGCCACCATCGGCCAGGTGGGCAACCTGGATCACAGCAACATCAAGCTGGGGAAAGCCGGCCGCAAGCGCCACATGGGCATCCGTCCGACGGTGCGCGGTACCGCCATGTCCCCGCGCGACCATCCGCATGGTGGTGGTGAAGGCCGCCAGCCCATCGGTATGCCCAGCCCCAAGAGCCCGTGGGGCAAACCCACTCTGGGTAAGAAGACCCGCCGCAATAAGACGACGGACAAGTATATTGTGCGCCGCCGCAGCGCCGCGACCCGCAAGTAGGCCGGCTGTAACGGAATAGCGAGTAGGAAGGACGTAAAAAATGTCACGATCGCTCAAGAAGGGTCCATTTATTGAGCCCAAACTTTTGAAGAAGATTGAGGTGATGAACACCAAGGGTGAAAAGAAAGTGCTGCGGACCTGGAGTCGCGACAGCACCATCTTCCCCCAGATGGTGGGTCACACCATCGCCGTGCACGACGGCCGCCGGCATGTTCCGATTTACATCACCGAGAACATGGTTGGCCATCGGTTGGGCGAATTTGCACCAACGCGGCATTTCCGCGGCCACGTTTCCGAGAAATCATCCTCGGCGAGAGGTAAGTAAGCCATGGCTACGGATATCCGTGCTCATCTCAAAAATACATCGATCTCCGCTCAGAAGGTACGCCTGGTGGTGAACCTCGTCCGCGGCAAGCCCGCCGTCGAAGCGCTCAACACCCTCAAGTTCATGCCGCAGGGCGCCGCGCGCCAGGTTGGCAAGGTGCTGGCTTCGGCTGTGGCCAATGCGGAAGAAAACTTTGGCGTAAGCCGCGACAACCTGTACATCCATACGATTTTCGCGGACGAAGCGCCCACCCGCAAGTGGCGCCGGTTTGGCGCTCGCGGTCGCTTCAAGCCGCTGTTGCGGCGTTCGTCTCACATCACGGTCATTCTCCGTGAGCGTGAGTAAGAGTTAAGGAGACCAGGAGAAATTATGGGTCGTAAAGTTCATCCCGTTGGTTTTCGTCTCAATATCAACCAGCCCTGGGCAGGCCGCTGGTACGCTGAAGGTGCAGAATACACCAAGCAGCTCCACCAGGACATTGCCATCCGCAAGCTGATCCACAAGGAAGCCGGCCGCGCTGGCGTTTCGACCGTAGAAGTCGAACGCTACCCTGGCAAGGTGAAGGTGGTGGTTCACACCGCCAAACCCGGTATCCTCATCGGCCGCAAGGGCGAAGCTGTCAAGAAAATCCGCCAGGAGCTGGAAGCCTTGACCGCCAAGAAGATTGATCTTGAGATCAAAGAGATCAAAGCCCCCGACACCGACGCGTATCTGATCGCGATGAATATCGCCGGCCAGATCGAGCGCCGCGTGAGCTACCGCCGTGCAATGAAGCGCGCGCTGCAGCAGGCCATGCGCCAGGGCGCGGAAGGTATCCGCATCCAGGTTTCTGGCCGCCTGAGCGGCGCCGAAATGGCGCGCAGCGTCTGGCTGCGCGAAGGCCGCGTTCCGCTGCAGACCCTGCGCGCGAACATGGACTTCGCCCGCGGCGAAGCGCTGACCCAGTACGGCCGCATTGGCGTCAAGGTGTGGGTCTATAAG
The DNA here is from genome assembly GCA_937920255.1 of uncultured Anaerolineaceae bacterium. Taxonomy (GTDB): domain Bacteria; phylum Chloroflexota; class Anaerolineae; order Anaerolineales; family Anaerolineaceae; genus CALDSL01. The sequence goes on from CALDSL010000038.1 coordinate 4,509, forward strand.
GGTATTGTTCTGCCAGAGGTGGAAGAGAAAGCCGAATCCACCGAGGGTGTGTACGTCAGCGAATAGCAACACGCCGGGCACGCGCCTGGTGTGAAACGAAAGAGGTGGCTACTATGTTAATGCCAAAACGTGTCAAGTGGCGCAAGCAAATGCGCGGTCGCATGCGCGGCCGGGCGCTGCGCGGCGCTGAAATCACCTTCGGCGAATTCGGTTTGCAGGCGTTGGAACCCGGTTGGGTCACCGCGCGCCAGATCGAAGCGGCACGCCGCGCCATCGTGCGCCAGATGCGCCGCCGCGGCAAGGTGTGGATCCGCATCTTCCCGGACAAGCCCTACACCCAGAAACCGCCCGAGACCCGCATGGGTAAAGGCAAGGGTAATGTGGAGTACTGGGTGGCGGTCGTTCGCCCCGGACGGATCATGTTCGAAGTCGGCGGCCTGCCGGCCGAAATCGCGACTGAAGCGCTGCACCAGGCTTCCTACAAGTTCTCCATCAAGACTAAAGTTGTCGCCCGCCAGGGTGCAGGAGATGTAGGATGAAATCGTCTGAAATGCGTCTTTTATCTGTTGCCGAATTGCAGACAAAGCTGGCGGATGCCCGGCAAGAGCTGATGAACCTCCGCTTCCAGGTGGTTACCGGACAGCTCACCGACACCAGCCGTCTGTCGCAGGCCCGCCGGTTGATCGCCCGGTATGAAACTGTTTTACACGAGCGCGAGCTCCAGGCGAAAGCGGAAGGTGAGAAATGAGTGAACGTCGCCGATTAATCGGTGTGGTTACCAGTAACAAGATGACCAAGACGGTGGTTGTGGAAATCGTCCGCACCTACCGGCACCCGATCTACAAGAAAGTGGTCCACTTGAACAAACGTGTCAAGGCCCACGATGAGCTTGGCTGCGCCATCGGCGACACCGTGCAGATCGTGGAGTCCGCGCCCATCTCGCGTGAAAAGAAGTGGGTTGTGGAGACCATTCTCAAGCGTATCGGTGTGGCTGTCCCGGTTATTGAAGATGAGCAGGGAGCCTAAGCCATGATCCAGCAAGAATCTCGAATCAAAGTTGCCGATAATACCGGCGCGCGCGAGCTGCTGGTCATTCATGTGATGGGCGGGTCCAAGCGCCGCTCCGGCGCGGTCGGCGATATCGTCGTCGCGACGGTCAAATCGGCTGCCCCCCAGGGTTCGGTCAAGAAAAGTGATGTGGTCAAAGCGGTCATCGTGCGCTGCTCGAAGGAATGGCGCCGCGATGATGGATCTTCCATCCGCTTTGATGATAATGCCGCGGTGATTCTGGATAACGACGGCCAGAACCCCAAAGGCACGCGTATCTTTGGACCGGTGGCTCGCGAACTGCGTGAAAAAGGTTTTATGAAAATTATCTCGCTGGCTCCCGAAGTAATCTAGGGCCAGGCGCGATAGGAGCGAGACCATGAAATTAAAGATTCGCAAAGGTGATACTGTCGAAGTCATCAGTGGCAGCACGGATGACAAAGGAAAACGCGGCGAAGTCATTCGCGTCGATCCCGATGAGGGCCGCGTGGTGGTGCAGGGCGTCAACGTCCGAACCAAGCACCAGCGCCAGGTTCAGGCTCAGAACCGCCGAACCGTGAACCCGGGCAAGGTTCGCTTTGAGGCTCCGATTGACATTTCCAATGTCATGGTGGTGTGCCCCAAGTGCAACAAACCCACCCGCATCGGTATTACGCGCGAAGGCGATAAGGCACAGCGCGTCTGCAAAGAATGCAAATCTTTGCTGGACAACTAAGGCCTTTGGAGCGCAACGATGAATAAGTTAAAAGAACAGTATTTGAATGAAGTAAAACCGGCCTTGATGAGTTCGCTGAACCTGGACAATGTGATGCAGGTTCCGCGCATTCAGAAGGTTGTGGTGAACATCGGCATGGGCGAAGCCATGGATAACCCCAAGGCGTTGGACGCTGCCGTGTCGGACCTGAGCCAGATCACTGGCCAGAAGCCGGTCATCACCAAGGCGCGCAAGAGCATCGCGAACTTCAAGCTGCGCGAAGGCCGCGCCATCGGCGTCAAGGTTACCCTGCGCGGCGAGCGCATGTGGGCTTTCCTCGATCGCCTGATGAACATCGTGCTGCCCCGCGTGCGCGACTTCCGCGGTGTGTCGAGTGAAGCTTTTGACGGCCGCGGTAATTACACCCTGGGCCTGCGGGAACAGCTGATCTTCCCCGAGATTGAGTACGATAAGATCGACAAGATCCGCGGTATGGAAATTACGATCGTTACCACGGCTCAGTCCGACGATCAGGCCGCCGCGCTGCTGACGCTGCTCGGTATGCCTTTCAGGAAGGGTTAATATGGCTAAAAAGTGCATGTCGTATCGTGAAGAACGGCGGAAGTTTGACATCCAGGTGCGCAATCGCTGCCAGCGCTGCGGTCGCCCGCGTGGTTACATTCGCCGATTTGGTCTGTGCCGCATTTGCTTCCGCGAGTTAGCTCTGGAAGGCAAGATTCCCGGCGTGGTAAAGTCATCCTGGTAAGAGCCAGCTCGGAGGTTTAAGAATGAGTGTGAATGATCCAATTGCCGATATGCTGACTCGCATCCGTAATAGTGTGATGGTGGGTCAAACCATGGTGGCGATGCCGAATTCGAAGATCAAAGTCGAGATTGCCCGCATCCTCAAAGAAGAAGGCTTCATCGAGAGCTTCGAAATCGGCGAGACGGAAAACCCGGGGCAGAACGTGCTCCGCATCCGGCTCAAGTACGTGGGCGAACGCCGCGAGCGCTCCTCGGTCATCACCGGGTTGGAGCGCGTCAGCCGCCCCGGCCGCCGTGTTTACACGCACAAACAGGACATCCCCTGGGTATTAGCGGGGATGGGTATCTCGATCCTGTCCACCCCGAAGGGTGTGATGACCGGACAGCGAGCGCGCCAGCTTGGTGTTGGCGGCGAGATCCTGTGCAAGGTCTGGTAGCCCACGGGCTGCCGCAGGAAAACAGGAGGTAATACAGTGTCTCGTATAGGTCGCATGCCAATTACCGTTCCGGCGGGCGTGCAGGTAGATGTCAAGGGCACGGCTGTGATGGTCAAGGGCCCCAAAGGTGAGATGCGCCGCGATTTTTCGTCGGTGGTTGAAATCTCCCGCGAGGGCAATGATCTGGTTATCACCCGCAGCAACGACCAGCCTACCGTTCGCGCTTTGCATGGAACCACCCGCGCCCTGTTGCAAAACATGGTCACGGGTGTCAGCACCGGTTTTACCAAGGTGCTGGAAATTGATGGTGTCGGTTACCGGGCTGAAATGAACGGTAAGAACCTTATCTTGCATGTTGGTTACTCGCACCCGGTGGAAATTACTCCGCAGGAAGGTATCTCCTTCGAAGTGGACACCAAGACCCGCCAGGTGAAAGTAAATGGTTTTGATAAGGAACAGGTCGGCCAGGTGGCCGCAGACTTGCGCAAGATCCGCCCGCCGGAGCCCTACAAGGGCAAAGGCCTGCACTATCTGGGTGAGAAGATCCGCCGCAAGGCCGGTAAATCTGGTAAGGGTAAAGGCAAGAAGTAAGGTGGTGGCCAATGGCAAAATTTTCTCGTGCTGAGTCTCGTCTTCGCCGGCATAACCGGGTGCGCAAGCACCTCTCCGGCACCTCTGCCCGGCCACGCCTGTGCGTTTACCGGAGTGAGGCTGAAATCTACGCTCAGGTGATCGATGATGAAGCTGGCCAGACTCTGGCGGCTGCGTCTACGATCGACCATGAGCTGCGCGAAAAGGTGTCGGGCATGAACAAGACCGACCAGGCCCGCGCAGTTGGGCAGCTCGTCGCAGAGCGTGCCAAGAGCAAGGGAATCTCCTCGGTCGTGTTTGACCGCGGTGGGTTCCAGTACATCGGGCGGGTAAAAGCCCTGGCCGATGGCGCCCGCCAGGCTGGCCTTGAATTCTAGGCTGGCAACGATCATAGAGTGAGGGCCTGAAATTATGGATATGAACAATTATCAACCAGTGGAACAGCAGTTTGACGAGCGCGTCATTGAGATCGCCCGCGTCGCGAAAGTTGTCAAGGGCGGCCGCCGTTTCTCCTTCCGGGTGACGGTTGTGGCCGGTGACAATCACGGCAAGGTCGGTCTGGGCGTGGGCAAAGCCAATGCTGTCCCGGACGCGATGCGTAAAGCCACCGAACACGCGCACAAAAACATGCGCAGTGTTTCGCTGGCTGGCACCACCATCCCGCATGAGGTGGTCGGCCGTCTGGCTGGCGCGAAAGTGCTGCTCAAGCCCGCTTCCCCCGGTACCGGCGTTATCGCCGCGGGTGGTGTGCGCGCTGTGCTTGAAGCGGCCGGTATTCGCGACATCCTGACCAAGTCGTTGGGCTCTGCGAACGTTCTGAACGTTGTTCAGGCCACGTTCAACGCCCTCGACCAGCTCAAGTCGCCGGAGCAGGAAGCTGCGCGGCGCGGGAAGGCTGCGGCGGACCTGCTGCCCTTCTGGGAGCGGAGGAAGAATGGCTAAGAAAACCGAACCCACACCCGCGCCCAAAACCGTGCGCATCACCCTGGTGAAGAGCGCCATCGGTTACTCGGTGCGGCATAAAGCCACCCTGCGGGCTCTGGGCCTGCGGCGCATGAACCAGACCGTAGAGCAGGTGGATACCCCCACCCTGCGCGGTATGTTAATGAAAGTCAACCACCTGGTGGTTGTAGAAGAACAGGTAGAGAAATGAAACTACACGACCTGATGCCCAATCCGGGCGCGAAGAAAGAACGCAAGCGCAAGGGTCATGGTCACGCTGCCGGCCAGGGCAAGACTGCCGGCCGCGGTACCAAGGGCCAGGGCGCTCGCGGCGGCGAGGGCGGTAACCTGTACCGCCAGGGTGGCAACCTGCCATTCTACCGCCGTCTCCCGTTTATCCGCGGTGAAGGCTTCACCCCGCCGAACCAGGTGGAATATGAAGAGATCAACCTGGAAAAACTGGCCAGCTTTGCCGCCGATGCTGAAATTACCCCCGAAACGCTGGTGGAAGCGGACCTGCTCCGCAGCACCAAAAAACCGGTGGTGATCATGGGGCGCGGTGAAATTTCTGTGCCGTTGACCGTCCGCGTACACCGCATTACCAAGGGCGCCCGGGCGAAGATTGAAGCTGCTGGTGGCCGCGTAGAGCTGCTCTAGAAGCTTCTCAAGCAAAGGAGATTCCACGCATGAAGCGATCCGCTTGGCGTTATTTGTGGAAATCTGAAGACATCCGGAAGAAGCTGCTCATCACGGTGGGCCTGCTGATCCTGTACCGCCTGGCCGCGAACATCCCCGTCCCGGGGATCAACCGCGAAGTCCTGGGCGCGCTCAGCACCCAGGGCGGGGCGGCCAGCAACCTGTTCAATTTGCTGGACCTGCTTTCTGGCGGTACAGTGTCCAACTTCTCCATTCTGGCGATGGGCGTATACCCGTACATCACCGCGCAGATTATCATCCAGCTGCTCGTGCCGATCATCCCGGCGCTCGAACGCCGCCTGAAGGATAACCCGCGCGAAGGCCAGAAATGGATGGAGAAGTGGACGATCATCGGCACCATCCCGATGGCCGCGCTCTCGGCGGTGGGGCAGATTAACATCTTCACCCAGCTCACCGGCGGCACGCCTATCCTGAACAACTACGGCTTCACCGGCCCAAACCTGGTGCCCACTCTGGCCACCTTGTTGAGCATGATCGCCGGCACGATGTTTGGCATCTGGCTGGGCCAGTTGATCTCCGAATACGGCATCCCCAACCAGGGCCTCTCGCTGATCATCTTCGCCGGCATCGTTTCGGGCATCCCCAGCAATATCGGCTCGCTGCTGTCTGACCAGCAGAACGGCTGGTGGCTGGTACTGCTGATCGGAGCTATCCTGGTGCTGACCATCTTCGCGATTGTCTTCGTCCAGCAGGGCCGCCGTAACGTTCCGGTGCTGTTCCCCGGCCGCCGCGTGGGTAACCGCATGTCGATGCCTGTGCGCAGCAGCCTGCCTCTGATGGTCAACATGGCCGGCATGATCCCGCTGATCTTTGCCCAGTCCATCCTGACCTTCCCGGCCATCGTGGCAAGTTACTTCATGGACCCCAGCAGTACCGGTGGCTTCGCGCGAAGCGTGTATAACTTCTTCGGCGCGGAGAATGGCTGGTACTCACTGATGTACTTCCTGATGGTGGTTCTGTTCACCTTCTTCTACACCGATGTTCTCTTCACCCAGCAGAACTACGGCGAGAACCTGAAGAAACAGGGCGCGCAGATCCCGGGCGTGGTGCGCGGCAGCCCCACGCAACGTTATCTCACCAAAGTACAACGCCGCATCACCCTGCCGGGCGCGCTGTTCCTGGGCCTGGTGGCCGTGCTGCCGTACGTGTTGGGCGCTTTCCTTCCGGTTGGCGCGCGACAGGCCGGTATCTTCCTGGTCTCGGCGGCTGGCCTGCTGATCGTGGTGGGTGTCGTTCGCGATACCTTCACCATCATCGAAACCGAGCTCAAACTGCACGGTTACGACGATAATCTGATCCGGGGGTAACACGGCGATGGCGAAGTATATTGTTCTGCTAGGGCCGCCTGGGGCCGGCAAAGGCACGCAGGCGGAGGTGATCTCCGAAAAGCTTAGACTGCAGCACGTTTCCTCGGGGGATATCTTCCGCGAGAATCTGAAAGCGCAGACCGAGCTGGGCAAACTAGCGCAGGGCTACATGAATCGCGGCGAGCTGGTTCCGGATGACGTGACCATCGCCATGATCCGCGAGCGGCTCTCGCGCCCGGATACCCACAATGGCGCATTGCTCGATGGCTTCCCACGCACTCCGGCCCAGGCCGCGGCGCTGGCGGACATGCTGTCGGAAATGGGCGGCGCGGTGGATGTGGTTCCCTACATCTCCGTGCAGCCGGAGATCCTGGTGGAACGGTTGGGCGGCCGCTGGACTTGCCGTGCGCAAGGGCACATCTACCACCAGAAGTACAACCCCCCGCAGCAGCCTGGTGTGTGCGATGTGGATGGCTCGGAACTGTACCAGCGCGATGACGACAAGGCCGAGACCGTAGAACGCCGCATCAAGGTTTACTTTGAACAGACCGCTCCGTTGATCGACTACTACCGCGCCGAAGGGCTGCTGGTGGAAATCGACGGCTCGCAGCCAATCGAAAAAGTGACCGAACAGATGCTGGCGGCAGTAGCTTAAGGAATTTGAACCATGAGTTGGGACCGACAGATCACGATCAAAACCCCCGATGAACTGCGCGCTATGCGCGCGGCTGGCCGCATCAACGCTGAAGCGTTGGCCGCCGTGCGCGCCGCCATTCAGCCGGGGGCCACAACCGCTGATCTTAACGCCGCCGCGGAAGAAGTGCTGAAGAAGTATGGGGCATACTCGCCGTTCAAGAACTACCCCGGTCCGTACCCGTACCCAGCCAGCATTTGCACCAGCATCAACGAAGAACTGGTGCACGGTATCCCCGGAAGCCGCAAGCTGAAGGAAGGCGATATCGTGTCGGTCGACTGCGGAACGGTGTTCCAAGGTTTTGTGGGAGATGCAGCCTTTACCGCCGGGGTGGGGGAAATCTCTCGCGAGGCGCAGCACCTGTTGGATGTGACGGAAGCGGCGCTGTATATTGGCATCGAAAAGATGGTAGCCGGCAACCACGTGGGCGATGTGTCCGCGGCGATCCAGGAGTATGTGGAAAGCCACGGGCTGCACGTCACCCGCGAGTACACCGGGCATGGCGTGGGGCGGCAGATGCACGAAGGCCCGCAGGTTCCCAATTACGGGATCCCCGGGCGGGGCATGCTGCTGCGAAACGGGATGACGATCGCGCTGGAGCCGATGGTTCTGGTGGGAACGCCGAACACCCGCGTCCTGGCTGACCAATGGACTGTCATATCCCGTGACCGCTCGCTGACCGCTCATTTCGAGCACTCGGTGGCGATCACGCCAGATGGGCCGTACATTCTGACCGCTCTGGATGACAGCGGAACCACGTTATCTGGACAGAAAGCGTCCCATCGGGTATAATAGCCGCTTTGGCGAATCAAGGAATTATTTTTCAGGAGAAACAGAAATGAAGGTTTCACCATCGATCCGTAAACGCTGCGCCAAATGCAAGATCGTGAAGCGCAGTGGCATTCTGTATGTCATTTGCGAAAACCCAAAGCACAAGCAGCGACAGGGATAAGGACCAAGTACTATGGCAAGAATTGAAGGTGTTGATCTCCCGCGCAACAAGCGCATCGAAGTTGGCCTGCAGTACCTCTTCGGTATTGGCCCAACCCGTGCCCGCACGATCCTTTCTTCGACCCAGGTTAGCCCCGACGTTCGCGTGAAGGATCTTACGGAGAATGACCTGGCGCTTCTGCGCGAGTTCATCAGCAAAAACTACAAAGTCGAAGGCGATCTGCGCCGCGAAGTTCAGATGAACATCAAGCGCCTGATCGAAATCGGTTGCTACCGTGGCCTGCGCCACCGCCGCAACCTGCCTGTGAACGGCCAGCGCACGCGGACGAATGCCCGCACCCGCAAGGGCCCCAAGAAGACTGTGGCCGGACGTGGTCGCCGCCGCGGTGCAACCAAGAAGTAATTCTGCCTAGCTGGACACAGGGTCGGGTTGGGGCTCCTCTCCCCGCGGCTGCCCGGCCGGAATGTCTGGCGAAGTGGATTGCGAATTGAACTGGCATTAGAGAAATTAGCGAGGAAATATGGCACAAAACGTACGCTCAGCGCGCCGAACAACGACCGCGCGCAAAGTAAAGCGCACTTTGTCCAGTGGGCATATTCATATTTATGCCTCTTTCAACAATACCATCATCACCATCACCGACCCCCAGGGTAACACCGTTTGCTGGGGCAGCTCCGGCTCGGCTGGCTTTAAGGGCTCTCGCAAGAGCACGCCGTTTGCCGCCCGCCTCGCTGCTGAACAGGCCCTGAAGACGGCCCAGGCGATGGGTATGCAGGAAGTGGACTTGATCGTCAAAGGCCCCGGCCCCGGCCGCGAATCCGCGATTCGCGCCGTGCAGGCTATGGGCATGCGAGTGCGCTCGATTTCTGATATCACCCCGGTGCCCCACAACGGCTGCCGGCCCCCGAAGAAACGCCGCGTGTAGTTCAGAGAGGATTTTCGAATATGGCTAAGTACATTGGGCCGGTTTGTCGTATTTGCCGGCGTGAAGGTGAGAAGTTATTCCTGAAGGGCGAGCGCTGCTACACCGCCAAATGCTCCTTCGAAAAGCGCGCTTTCGCTCCCGGCCAGCACGGCCGCTCAGGCGCTGGCCGCACCAGCGAACGCGAATCGGACTACGCCCGCCAGCTGCGCGCCAAGCAGAAGGCTCGCCGCGTCTACAACGTGTTCGAACGGCAGTTCCGCCGCTACTACAGCATCGCCCTGCGCCGCCGCGGCCTCACCGGCCTCTCGCTGCTGCAGATCCTTGAGACCCGCATGGATAGTGTTGTCTACCGCCTCGGTTTCGCGGAAAACCGCGCCCAGGCGCGTGAGATGGTCGCGCATGGTCACTTCACCATCAACGGCCGTCGCACCAACATCCCATCGATGATTGTGCGCCCCGGCGACTGTATCACCGTCCGCGAAGGCTCCCGTAGCCTGAAGTACTTCAAGGAACTGCCAGAACTGGCAGAAAATCGCAGCGCCGCCCTGTGGGTGGACCGCGATATCAAGAGCATGACCGGGCGCGTTCTGCGCCTGCCGGAACGTGCCGAGATCGATGGCAATCTGAACGAGCAGCTCATTGTTGAGTACTACTCGCGCTAAACGCCAGTTAGTCCGGGTGCGCGGTTTTTCAGGGTGCATTTCGGGAAAGGGTGTGAGATCGTGACTGCTCTAACCAACATGGTTACGCCGAAAGTCGAGCGGGAAGCTGAAGCTCGAAACTATGGCAAGTTTGTAATCAGCCCCCTTGGTCGGGGCTATGGGGTGACCCTGGGCAATGCCCTGCGCAGGGTTCTGTTGTCCTCACTGGAAGGCGCCGCGGTGTCTTCGATCCGCATTTCGGATGTGTTGCATGAGTTCAGCGACATTCCGGGCGTGCGCGAAGACGTGATCCAGGTTATGCTGCAGATCAAGCAGTTGCGCCTGGTACTGCACGACGTGGATACCTCGCATCTGCACCTTGAAGTGCGCGGCGAAGGTATGGTCACCGCAGCCGACATTCAAGTGCCGGCCGAAGTAGAAATCGTAAATCCTGATTTGTACCTTTTCACTGTGGATGATCCGCGAACCCGGTTGGAAATCGACATGACCGTGGAACGTGGCCGGGGTTACTCCCCGTCCAACGAGCGGGTGGGCCGCCTGCCCATCGGCGAAATCCCGGTAGATGCGATCTACAGCCCGGTGAAGCGTGTGAACTGGACGGTGGGTTCGTCCCGCGTTGGCCAGAGCACCAACTATGACCGCCTGGTTCTCGAAATCTGGACAGATGGCACCATCACGCCTGAAAAGGCGCTGGCCAATTCTTCCAAGATTTTGATCGACCACCTGCGCTTTATTTCCGGCGTGAGTGAAGAGGTATTGATGGTCGGCGTCGAGAAGGAAATTGCCGGAAGCCGCCTTACGAGTGAAGCCGCAGAGACCCCAATTGAAAATCTGGACCTTTCGGTGCGGGTATTCAACTCCCTCAAACGCACCGGGATCACCACCGTCGGTGATGTTCTCGAACTGCTGGAGAAGGGTGACGAAGCCGTAATGTCCATCCGCAACTTTGGTGAGAAAAGCCTGGACGAGTTGCGCCAGAAAATGCAGGAAAAAGGCTTCCTGCATGATGAAAAAGATGTGGAGAGCTAACAATGCGACATCAGGTAGCTGGATATAGACTAAGTCGGGACCGGGATCAACGCGAAGCGCTGCGCCGGACGCTCATGAAGCAGTTGTTTGAGCACGAGCGCATCACCACTACGCGCACCAAGGCGCTGGCGATCCGCAGCGAGGCGGAGCGGCTGATCACCCTGGCTCGCAACAGCGGCAAGGGAAGCGACATCGACAAGGTGAACGCGCGCCGCCTGGCCGCCGCTCGCCTGGGCGGTAACGAAATCCTGCCGAAATTGTTTGACGATATTGCGCCGCGCTTTGCCAACCGCCCCGGCGGTTACACGCGCATGATCAAGCTTGGCCCGCGTCTTGGCGACAACGCCGAGATGGTTGTGCTGGAGCTGGTTGAAGACTGATTTTGCCGTCCGGTAAACGCCGGATACGCATGGCACGTTACCAAATTACTCTTGCCTACGACGGCACAAACTTTCTGGGCTTTCAGCGCTCAGGCAAGTCGCGCACGGTGCAGGGCGAAGTGGAAAAGGCTCTACGGGGTTTGGGCTGGCAGGATCGGATACTCCTTTCCGCCGGCCGCACAGACGCCGGGGTCCACGCTTCGGGGCAGGTGATCGCGTTCGATCTGGATTGGAACCACAGCGCCGAAACGCTGGGTAAAGCCCTGAACGCGGCGCTGCCTGAGGATGTGGCGGTGCAGGAATGCCGGGAGACGCACGCGGAGTTTCATCCGCGCTATGACGCCACCCGCCGCACCTACCACTACCGCATCATCTGCAAACCCGAACGCGACCCGCTGCTGGAGCGCTACGCTTGGAGAGTGTGGCCCGCGCTGGATCCACAGCAGTTGCACGAAACCGCGCGGCTGCTGCCCGGAACGCACGACTTCGCTGCCTTTGGAACCCCTCCGCGGGTTGGAGGCAGCACCGTGCGCACGGTATTCCACGCGGCGTGGGAGACTACCCAGCAGGGGCTGGTGTTCGCAGTATCCGCCAACGCATTTTTGTACCACATGGTGCGGCGGCTGGTTTACTGGCAGGTGCTGGCTGGTCAGCACCGGTTGAGCCTGGAAGATTGGGCTCAGGCGGTACAATCCGCCCGGCCACTGACCCCCGGGCTGGCGCCCGCTCACGGACTGACCCTGGTGGAAGTCTTCTACGATAAGAATGCGCCGTTGGTGAAGCAAGAGGAGTAAGGGAATTTTCAGTCAATAGGTTGGCTGGTTTTCAGATGAAATGGATGCCGGTCACGATGTACCTGGACACTGTGGAGAAAATGATGGACAAGACGTACGTCCCAAAAGGCAATACGCAGTCGGAATGGTTGATGGTAGACGCCAATGACCAGACTCTTGGCCGCGTGGCCACTGAGGTAGCGCGATATTTGATGGGCAAACACAAGCCGATCTACACCCCTGGTGCGGACACCGGCGACTTTGTCATCGTTATCAACGCTGAAAAAGTCACGGTAACCGGAAAGCGGTTGGATGAGAAATTCTACTACCGCCATTCGGGTTATCCGGGCGGTATCAAGTCTGTGAGCCTGCGCGACCAGTTGAAGAATCACCCCGATCGCGTGATTCGCTCGGCGGTGTGGGGTATGCTGCCCCACAATAAATGGGGCCGTGCGCTGCTCAAGAAGCTGAAGATCTACGCTGGGAATGAGCACCCGCACGCGGCTCAGAACCCCAAACTGGTTTCGTAAAGGAGTAGGGTAAACATGGCTGTACAGTATTACGAAGGTATTGGTCGTCGCAAGGAAAGCACCGCGCGTGTGCGCCTGATGAGCGGCTCCGGCCGGTTCATTGTCAATGATCGCCCAGCGCAGGATTACTTCCCCCGCATTGGCGACATCGAGAGCATTCTCGGCACGCTGCAGGTGACCGGCCAGGAACGCGAAGCCTACGACATCACGGTTGTGGTGCATGGCGGCGGCGTCACCGGCCAGACCGACTCGGTCAAGCTGGGCCTGGCTCGCGCTCTGGTGAAGTTGAACCCCGATTTCACTTCTCCACTGCGCAAAGGCGGCTTCCTGACGCGCGATCCGCGCATCAAGGAACGCAAGAAGCCCGGTCTCAAGCGCGCCCGCAAGGCCCCGACCTACACCAAGCGCTAGACGCTGGTCTGCTATAGATTGGAACGACGGGATTTCTCGACGCGCGCGCGTCGAGAAATCCTGTTTTCTTATCTGTTAATTCGAAAGAGCATTAACACGAATAATTACGAATAAAACCGGATGGCACGAATAGAACGTAAATCAGCTTGTAGGTTGGGTTGAGCGGCGAAATTAATCCGCCCGGATGACCATCAAAATCAAACCCAACCTAAGCGTGCCGCGAAACCCAACGCTTTGATAGCCGGTAAGGTGTTAGGTGTTGCTTTCAGCTCACCCGTAGTGGATTTTGCGAGCTACTCAATGCAATGCTACTTTTTTATCATTTTCGGTGTCCCGCACCTCGCTATTGCACGACAGCCTTTTTGCGTAAACCACCGGTTTCTCGTACAATGGTAAGACTGCATCCCGCCGCATGAGGGATCAATTTTGTTACAGCATGAAGGCAGCATATGACCAATTTACACTACAATCATCAACCCGGTATCTCGCTTGCAACCGCGGACGCGGCGTTAAAAGCCCTGGGCATCAACCCGATTGGCGCCATCACGCTGGTGGACGCTTCCACGCTTAGCCAGGCGTTCGCGCCGTGGTTTTCGCCTTCCTACCCGGCCTTGATCGCTCGCATTTCCGGCGCGGAGACGGCCGCCGGCATCCGGCGCGCCCTGCGGGTGACCTACCCCGCGGAGTTCGCCGTGCGCCTGGTGCACAACCCCGGTACGCAGCAGGCGCTGGTGGAGGACCTGCCGCTGGACGCGATTGACCGCAGCCCGCGCCTGGGCGCCGACAGCCTGCTGTACCTTCCCGCGCTGGGCGCAGAAACCTCGCTGGAGTTTTTCCAGGAAGTGATTGCCCACCTGCGCGACCCACAAACCGGCTGCCCGTGGGACAAAGAGCAGACCCACGCCAGCCTGCGCCAGTACCTGCTGGAAGAGACCTACGAGACGCTCGAAGCGCTGGATGACGGCAATATGAGCAAAGTGCGCGAGGAACTCGGTGATCTGCTGCTGCAGATCGTGCTGCACGCGCAGATCGCCACCGAGGCGGGCGCATTCACCATGGCCGACATCCTGCAGGGCATCAACACCAAGATCATCCACCGCCACCCGCACGTGTTTGGCGACGTGGAAGTGGCTGGGGTGGGGGGTGTGCTACGCAACTGGGAGCGCTTGAAGGCCGAAGAACGCGCCAGCAATGGCGAGAAGGAAAAAGGCCTGCTGGGCAGCGTCCCGCGCATTCTGGCCGCGCTGGCGCTGGCGCAGGAATATCAGGACCGCGCCGCGCGCGTGGGTTTCGACTGGAGTGAGATCGACCCGGTGCGCGCCAAGATCCTGGAAGAGCTGCAAGAGGTGGACACAGCCGAGAGCGAAGCCGAACGCGCCAAAGAGCTGGGCGATCTGCTGTTCGCGGTGGTCAACCTGGTGCGCTGGTACAAAGTCGACGCGGAAACCGCGCTGCGCGAAACCAGCAACCGCTTCCGGCGGCGGTTTGAGTATATCGAGACCACCGCCCGCAAGCAGGGACGCTCGTTGAGCGACATGACCCTGGCGGACATGGACGTGCTGTGGGAAGAGGCCAAGAAGCTCGAATAGCCGGCCGCACGATCTGGGGCACGGTGCGCGATTCAAATGCTCAAATCATTTCGGGCGAATAATCAAATCAAAAAGATCCATCCGGTCGCCCGGATGGATCTTTTTTCGGTCCCGCACGATTACCGGAAGTACAATCCGGTCACCTGGTGCGGCTCCTCCTTGGTGACCGTAATGACGATTTTCACTTTATCGGTCTTGGCGAACTTGCTCTCATACTCGGCGGTGACCATCTTGCCATAGTCGGTTACCGTGGGGTTGCTGTGCGACTGGTACGCGCCGATCTGGTCGTCCAGTTGCTTGTAGAGCGCATCAAATTTGGTGGCGTCGATGCCCTTCAGCATCTCGTCGTTGAAATCCTGCGAGAAGGTGGCGTAATCTCTGGTTTTCAAGCCTTCCAGCAGATTTTCGGTGATCGGGTCAACATACGCCAGCGCATCATCAAGTGCTTCGCCTTCCAGTTTTGTGCCAACCTCACCGCTGCAAGCCGATAGCAGGCCGGCCAGCATTACAACAATCAACAAGATACGAAGACTCCATTTCATGTTGCGGTAACTCCTTTCGGTTATGCTGCACCGCTTAAAGCGGCTCAAACGCGGCGGTGAAATGCCGCATCAAAGGCGCGGAATAGGTGATGCGGTAACCGCGCAGACTGGCGGCTTTCTTGGCCAATCTAGCCGAAGTGTCGATCACATAATCCAGGTGGCTCTGGGTATATACCCGGCGAGGGATGGCCAGGCGAACCAGCTCGAGCTGCGGATATACCATCTTCCCGGTTTCCGGGTCGGGGTAGGCGAACATGACCGAACCAATTTCCACGCCGCGGATGCCACCTTCCAGGTATAGCGCCGCGGAAAGCGCCTGGCCGGGAAATTCCTCATGCGGGATGTGCGGGAGCAATCGCCCGGCGTCCAGGTAGATGGCGTGCCCGCCCGGCGGCTCGATGATCGGCACGCCAACCTGCTGCAGGCAGCGCCCCAGGTAAGCCGTCTGCCCGATGCGGTATTCCAGATAGCGCTCGTCCAGGCCTTCCCACAGGCCAGTGGCCAGCGCGTCCAGATCGCGCCCGGCCAGGCCGCCGTAGGTGGGGAAGCCTTCGCGCAGGATCAGCTCGTTGCAAATGCGCTGGTACAGGTCGTGGTCGCGCACGGCCAGGAACCCGCCGATATTGACCAGGCCGTCTTTCTTGGCCGACATAAACGCACCATCGGCCAGGGCAAAGGTTTCATTGGCGATTTCCAGCGTAGTCTTATTCGCATAGCCAGGCTCGCGCTGCTGGATAAAGTATGCGTTTTCTGCGTAACGACAACAGTCGATAAAGAACGGGATGCCAAATTCTTTGTACACCGCCGCCACGGCGCGCATGTTTTCCATCGAAACCGGCTGCCCGCCGCCGGCGTTGTTGGTGATGGTAATGGTGCCGAACGGTATGTTCTGCGCGCCTACCTGCTGGATGAACGCCCGCAGCTTGTCGATATCCATGTTGCCCTTGAACGGGCTTTCATCGCTGGGATCAAAAGCGACGTCGCATACCAGGTTGGTGGGGCGGCCGCCGCGCGCGCGGATGTTGCCATCCGTGGTATCGAAATGCATGTTGGAGGGAATATAATTTCCCGGCTTTACCAAAATCCCGGTCAGAATATTCTCGGCGGCGCGGCCCTGGTGGGTGGGTACAAAGTGCTCAAACTGAAAGATCTGCTGCATCGCCTCGGCCAGCCGGTAATATGAGCGCGCCCCGGCATAGGATTCATCCCCCGACATCAGCGCCGCCCACTGGTGGTGGCTCATGGCGCCGGTGCCGGAATCGGTTAACAGGTCGATATACACATCTTCTGCACGCAAGGTGAAAAGGTTGTAGCCTGCGCGGCGCATCGCCTCTTCACGCGCGGCCGGTTCGATTAACCGTATGGGTTCAACCATCTTAATCCGAAACGGCTCAGCAGGATAATGGGTCATAAATTTCCTCCGGGTAGCGAATGGTGGGTTGGATATCCCCCTAAGTGTAGCACTGATGCACGGTGATTGGAACTATGTCAAACATCACCCATGCCAGGGTCGATTCGCTTGAAACCATCCATTTCCATCAAATCCGAGGAAAATTGCTCGATTACTTGACAACAAAATATTGGTTTTTTTGCTATACTTTGTTTGGAATTTCACAATTCGATTTCCCTGTTCAATTGCGATTATGTCATGTGAGAATTCATACTAATTCGGTGATGTTCCGAACTTTGCCAGATCAAAATGGATATGCTACAATTTCACTGCCGGTTGCTGCGGCATCGGCGCATGGTGATAAATCCCGGGCAGTCTGATTTTGTAGAAAAGGAGCCAAACGCATGGATTGGTTGTACATCGGCGTATTTATGCTTGTTGCCGCCTTCCTGCCCGCAGCGGCAATTACGGCGGCCGGGTTTCTTGCTCCCAAAAAGCCCAACAAGGTGAAGAGTTCCACCTACGAATGCGGTATCGAAACCGTGGGCGAATCTTGGGTGCAGTTCAAAGCACAATACTATATCTTCGGCCTGATTTTCTTGATTTTTGACGTGGAACTTGTTTTACTCTTCCCCTGGGCAGTGGCGTACAACAAATTGACCCTCTTCGGAATCTTCGAGGCAGTTCTGTTTGTTCTCATCCTGCTCGCCGGGCTGATCTACGCCTGGCGCAAGGGAGATCTTGAGTGGATTTAATCCCCCAACAATTTTATACAGCGGGAGGAGTTCAATGACGTTTTGGAATGATCCAGTAAACTTCATTGGCCAATGGCTGCAGTCTGTGCTGGTCTCGTGGGGCGTAGCACCGGATGTGGCGCAGATCATCTTGCTCGTCCTTGGCGCGGGCATCCTGGGCGTTCTGGGTTTGGTGTGGGTGATCTTCCTCATCTGGTATGAGCGCAAGATCATCGGCCGCATGCAAGACCGCCTGGGTCCGAATCGCGTCGGCCCGTGGGGGCTGTTCCAGCCGTTCGCCGACATGTTCAAGATTTTTACCAAGGAATACATCACCCCGGATGGGGCAGACGTGGTTCCCTATAATCTCGCGCCGGTGCTGGCTGTGGCCGGCACGCTGATGATTTGGGGCGTGATCCCGTTTGCCAGCACCATTTTTGGCGCGGATATCAGCGTGGGGGTGCTGTTCATCATCGCCGCCGGCGCCATCGGCGAGCTGGGCATCCTCTTCGCCGGTTGGGGTTCGAACAACAAATACGCCCTGTTGGGCGCGTTTCGTTCCGTGGCCCAGTTGATCTCGTATGAGATCCCCATGGTCATCACCCTGCTCATTCCGGTGATGTTTTCCGGTTCGCTGTCGCTGCAGACGATCGTCCAATCGCAGAGCCTGTGGTACGTCTTGCTTGCTCCGGTGCCGGCGTTGATCTTCCTGATCACGCAGATCGCCGAAGTGGGGCGCGCGCCGTTCGACCTGATCGAAGCCGAGTCGGAGATCGTGGCCGGCTTTAACATCGAGTATTCCGGGCTCAAGTTCGGCATGTTCTTTGTGGCGGAATTCCTGCACGCCTTCACCGCCGCGCTGCTATTCGCAGTGTTCTTCCTGGGGGGTTGGCGCGGCCCATTCGCCGAACAATTCCCGCTGCTTGGCTTCGTCTACCTGTGGATCAAGACCTTCGCGGTGTACTGGTTCACGGTGATGATCCGCGGCACCGTGCCGCGCTTCCGCATCGACCAGATGATGGATATCAACTGGAAGATGCTCACCCCGCTGGCGCTGGTGATGGTGCTGGTAACCGCTGTGGTGCACGCTCTGGTGCGCCCAATCGGCAGCCCGGTGGTCAGTCTGGTGGCGCTGCTGGTTGCCAACCTGGTCATGCTGGTGATCACGCTCCAGTTCATTCGCAATTCGGCGCGCGCGCGGCGGCGCCCGATGGTGGCGCCCAGCACGGTGGTTGTCGCCCGGCCCGAACCTCAACCAACCCAGTCCAACCCGGAGTGACGCGATGACAATCCAACAGGTGTTCTTTCTGGCGGTGGCGGCCATCACCCTCTTCGCGGCGGTGATGGTGGTGAGCACGAGGCGCATCATGCACGCCGCGCTGTGGCTGATCCTGGCCTTGTTCGGCGTGGCGGTCTCCTTTGCTTTGCTGGAAACAGGCTTCTTCGCAGTGGTGCAGGTGGTGGTCTACATCGGCGCGATCGCGATTTTGATCATTTTCGCGGTTATGCTTACCCGGCAGGTTTTTCTGGACGTAGGACCGCAGCTCAATCGGGGATGGTGGATCCCGGCGGTGCTGGTGGCCGGGTTATATGCCGCGCTGGTGGGCGTGCTCTCCACCTGGAGTGGCTTCCAGACCCAGGCCGCGGCGCTGCCTGAAGCGGCCAGCGACTTGAGCCAGTTTGGTCTGGCCCTGGTGGATGTGAACGCGTATGCCGTTCCGTTTGAAGTGGCCTCGGTGCTGCTGCTGGGCGCGCTGGTCGGCGCGATCTTCGTCGCTTCGGACAGAAAGGGTGTAGAAAGATGATCCCGCTTTCCTGGTACCTGATCTTTGCCGCGGCGCTGTTCTGTATCGGGTTGTTTGGCGTAATGGCGCGCAAGAACGCGGTCGCCATCCTGATGGGCGTGGAGTTGATGCTCAACGCGGTCAACATCAACTTGCTGGCCTTTTGGCGCTACCTGTACGCCCCAGACTTCGCCGGTTGGACCTTCGTGGCGATTGTGCTGGTGGCCGCCGCCGCAGAAACCGCGGTGGGGCTGGCGCTGATCATTTCCGTCTACCGCCGCCGCAGCACCGTGGTGGTGGATGATCTGAGCCTGATGAAGGGTTAAGGGAGGGATACAATGACGATTGAAACGCTCCTGTGGCTTCTCCCCCTTCCGCCGCTGCTGGCGTTTGGCCTGATCATCCTCTTCACCAACCGCTGGAAAGCGCTCAGCCACACCCTGGCCATTGGGTCGGCTGCGCTCTCCTGGTTGGGCAGCATGATCATCTGCTTCACGGTCTTCCGCATGGAAGACCTGGCGGAGCACCCCATCGGGTCGGCCATCAACTGGCTGCCCGCCGGTGAGAATAGCTGGCTGGCGATCGGCACGCGGGTTGATCCGCTCAGCGCGGTCACGCTGTTCTTTGTGGCCTGGACGGTGCTGACGATCTTTATCTATAGCGTGGGGTATCACAATTTCGGCCAGCCAAAGGGCGAGCACGACATCGCCGGCATGCCCCCCGAGGGCGCGACGCTGAAGGGCAAGGGTCATCACCGCGTGCCCTCGGTCGAACCGATGTACTCGCGCTTCTTCGCCTTTATCAGCCTGTTTGCCTTCGCCATGTACGTGCTGGTGGTGAGCGACAATCTGCTCACCCTCTACATCGGCTGGGAGATCATGGGCCTGTGCTCCTATCTGTTGATCGGCTTCTGGTACGGCAAAAAATCGGCGCGCGACGCGATGATCAAAGCCTTCCTCACCACCCGCGTCGGTGACGTATTTATGCTGCTGGGCCTGGTGGGGCTGTATAAAGCCGCCGGCACGCTCAGCTACGCCGGCATTTTCGGCAGTGAAGAGCTGCTTCACACCCTGGCTACCACCGGTTCGGGCGTTCTGGGCCTGTCGCAGGCCGGGTTGTATGGGCTGCTGCTGTTCATCGGCACGGTCGGCAAATCGGCGCAGTTCCCGCTGCACGTGTGGCTGCCAGACGCCATGGAAGGCCCCACGCCGGTTTCGGCCATGATCCACGCCGCCACCATGGTTTCGGCCGGCGTTTACCTGTCCATCCGCATCTTCCCGCTGGTTTCGCAGTCGGAGACGGCGCTGCTGGTGATGAGCATTATCGGCGCGTTCACCGCGCTGTTTGCCGCCACCATCGCCGTGGCGCAGAACGATATCAAGCGCGTGCTGGCCTACTCCACCATCTCTCAGCTCGGTTATATGATCGCTGCGCTGGGGGTGGGGGCTTACGTGGCCGCTGCGTTCCACCTGCTGACGCATGCCTTCTTCAAGGCGCTGCTCTTCCTGGGCTCCGGTTCGGTCATCCACGGCATGGAGCACGGCGTGCTGCATACCAACGAGCACGTCGACCCGCAGGATATGATGAACATGGGTGGGCTGCGCCGCAAGATGCCCATCACCTTCTGGACGTTCCTGATCGGCGGCTTTGCGCTTTCGGGCTTCCCGCTGGTGACGGCCGGCTTCTGGTCGAAGGATGAAATTCTCACCGGCGCGTTCAACGGCGGGCATTGGGTGGTGTTCGCGGTACTGGCAGTTTCAGCGCTGCTGACTGCCTTCTACACCATGCGCCAGATCACCCTGACCTTCCTGGGCGAGCCGCGCACCAAGGCCGCCGCCCATGCGCATGAGACGCCGCTCACCATGACCCTTCCTCTGGTGGTGCTGGCGTTCTTCGCAGTCACTGCCGGGTGGGCAGGCATCCCGCACGCCTTCCCACTGCTGGGCGGGCTGCTGCCGCCCTGGTTCGAGGAATTTGTCGGCTCGATGCTCCCTGCGCACGGTGAGGCCGCCGAAGCGGGCCACAGCCTGGTGCCGCTGATCACCTCGCTGGTCGTGGCGCTGGGCGGCCTGTATCTGGGCTGGCTGGTGTATTCCCGGGTGAAAGCTGGCGCCAAAGACCCCTTTGCGCGCACGTCGCCCGGCTTGCACCGCGTTTTGCAGAACAAGTATTACTTCGACGAACTGTATCATAAGATCTTTGTGGTTCCCGCGCGCTGGATTTCGGAGGAGATCTCCTACAAACTGCTCGACGACCGCATCATCGACCGGTTCATCAACGGCATTGGAAAAGTTGGCCTGGCGGTCGGGCGCTTCATCCGCAACCAGATCGACCTGCGGGTGTGGAACCGGTACCTGGAATGGATCTCCGCGCGCGTACCTGCATTTGGCCGGGCACTGAAGCCAGTTCAGACCGGGCGGGTGCAGCAGTATATGGTCGTGGCCATCACGATTGTCGTGCTGGTGGGCGTGCTGTTCTACTACTTCTTTGTTATGGCGTAGGTTATAGGAGCAGACAATGGATTTCTTCACCGGTCATCTCCTGTCCTGGATCTTGTTTTTCCCCACCATCGCGGCGCTGGTTTTGCTGCTGCTGCCGTCCAACCGCGTACAGTTTCTGCGCTGGTACGCGCTGGCGGCGAGCATC